>JALYUI010000042.1 GCA_030853845.1 Bacteroidota bacterium
GGTATAATCAGGCACCATCCAAAAAGAATGGCATGGGCCGGAAGCCGGCCAACAGCATGGAAGGGGCATGAACCGTGGATTGCGCGCTAGGAGCAGGCCCTCTTTATTCCAGAGGCAGAAGAGGGACCCGGTAACAAAACAATACGTGCGGAAAGAAGCCTTAAAATGGCCAAGGTTACAGTGGGATTAGTAGCTAAAGATAGTTGAATCACTTCCTGTTACAACTAAAAAGGCTGCTCTGGGGAGAGCATCAAAAGATGCGAGGCATCTATATTGGGCCATCAATTTGGGCAGCTACAGCGCAAATAACGGTTTCCAATAGCGCTGAATTCCCACACGTTTTGGGATGCTCTCGGCGCGTCAGAACTCTCGTCTGATAAAACGGTGGCAAGGTAAACGCGCCCTAGTCAGAATAAGGAGCGTTAAAATCATAGGGGCTTAGGAAGCAAACCAATTCAAAGGGGCTGTTGACCCAGTAATTTAAGGAGCAATTTATAGAGGTCCTCGTAGCGGTGATTGAAGCGAAATGCGCACTCTTTCAGGTGGAGCAAAAAGGTGTGTTTGGGCACGCCTTTGAACTGTTGCAGGCTGGCTTTGGCGAAGCTCCAAAAGGACTCGATGCTGTTGATGTGCGAAGCTTCCTGGACGAATTCGTCTTGGCCGTGGCCGACGCGAAAGTGGCGGTCAAAGCCCACGTCCACCAGCCCGTCGTCGCCGCGCCAGCCGTCGGTGTTGACCATGGCCGCCACGTCGATTTTGCCGCGGATAATGGCCAGTAAGGTCTTTTTCGAGCAGTCGGGGACGATTTTCGTGTACACCTGCCCGCCGCGTTTGAACAGGCCGAAGACAATGGTTTTGCCACTCGTGCCCCGGCCGCGTTTGCCGCGCACCCGCCGCAGGCCGAAGTAACTTTCGTCGAGTTCGACGGCCCCGGCCAGTTCGGCCGGCACGGGGTTCCACGCCAGGAACCGGTGGCGCAGCCGCAGGTAGAGCGTGTCGACGGCACGCGTGCTCAGGCCCGTGAGTCGGGCCGCATCCGAGGCCGTCAAATCCAGGGCAAAGAGGCGCAGCAGGTTGCGAAATTTGACCTCCGAAAGTTTGCTGCACTTATAATAGCGGTTAGCGGGTTGCATAACAAGCAGTTACACCCCAGTTCCTGACTTTTGCTTCCTAAGCCCCTTGTGTAACAACACCCATATTTTGCGCCGCACTATACTTGCTATTTTAATTAGTACCATCTATCTTAGCATAAACATTGCTCTTATCCGCTATGGCAACCGTAAAACTGGACCGCGAGGACGCTCGCTCCTATGACAAGGCACACGATGTAGACTACGAAGACCAGGGCCACCCCGAGGTTGACGAGGGGGCACACGTCGAGTATCCCGAGGAGTTTGCGGACGAAGACGCCGGAGAAAGCAGCCAGGAATGGCGGTCCCGCAGCCAGAAATAACGAATGCCCAACTCCGCGTCTTATTGCCCGGCACCACACGGGCTGCCATTCCGCGCCCGGCTCCCAATCGCCCGCTGGTTGCGAAATCTGGTTTCCCACCATGTCCCCCGCAGGCAGACTTCACGGACCCACTGCCCTGCTGCCTATTCACTTCTTATGGTTGACTTCCCTCCAGACCCGCCCCATATCCGCCAGGCGAAAGCCGCGCTGGCCGCGGCGGGCATCCCGGCCGACGCGGGCCTGGCCGCCCTCCACCTGGCCCGGGACTTTTACCTGGCCTCGCCCCAGGTGAACCGCGCGGAGGTCCTGCGCCAGGAGCGCAACCGCACCCAGGAAGAGCTCGAACGGGTGAGCGAGGACCTGTTGCGGGAGCGCAAAAAGGCGCATGGCCTGGCGCAGCAGCTTACCCAACTCGGCGCGCGGCCGGTCTCCAAAGGCGTGCTCCGGATGATGCTCAGGCGACTGCGGGCCCTTCGTGAAGTGCTGCTGCACGGCACCTGGTCCGATGCCCGCAAGGTCGAAGTGGCGCGCGAGCAGTTCAATAAAGCACTGGTAAGCCTGGCCGCGCAGGAAGAACTTCGCGACGAGCAGGATGCCCCGCTTATCATCGTCCAAACCCAACTGGTGCGGGTCGAGCGCGCCAAATACCGCCCGCCTGCGCCGGCCGGGCCGGCACCCCTGGTCGGGACGCAGCGGCAGCGGCTGGCGGAATTAGAAGCCTTGCTGGGCCGTCGCAGCCGGTTCGAAAAGCAGCTCGACCGCTTGCTCACGCAATTGCACGGCCTCATCACCACGCCCGAAGACGACCTATTAACCGCGGCTGGAGAAAACGAGCTCCTGCGCCGCTTTTTGAAAAAATGGGGCAGCGTGGTGGGGATGCTCGAAAACCTGTTGGTGATGAAAGAGCAGCCGTGAATTCCACTTTAGGAACGTAACAAAAGGGGTGGGGCCGCAATCGTCGCGACGCGCCTGCCCACTGCGGCCGGAGTTGCGGCCGGTACCGACTTATTTCAACCGCCCCACACCGCTTGCTGCGCTCCGTAGATAAGGCGTTGCGCTGGCAAGTTGCGGCCCCCTTTGCATGACCCGTTGTCTTTATTGCCATGCCCCCATCTTCTCCTGCTGACCCCACCCGGATTAACCTCGCTTCCGGCATGGAAATAAACTATTGGTGCCAGGCATTGAATTGCACGGAAACGCGTTTGCGCAACGCCGTGCTGGCCGTGGGCCCGGTGGCCGCCGATGTGCGGGCATACTTGCAGCGCTGAGGGGCCCGGTTGCGTTGGTATAACGCGGTTAAAATTTGCAGTCGAAGCGGCCATCGGTCACGCGAACCGCTGCCGCGCCCGTGGCCTGGCGGGCCGTGAACTCGAACGTGCCCGATACGACGCGGGCCAGGGTGTCGAACCGGGTCACGACCACGCGGCCCGGGGAACCGGGCCCGGTCAGCAGCTCCTGGTTTGGGTTGGGCTTGTGGAAGGTGAAGACGGCGTAGGCGGGGTTGCGATTTCCCTGCCGCGGGGTGGCGGCTTGGTCGAGCACGAAGGTGCCGGGCCGGGTGATGCCGGGCAACTCCAGTTCAATGCTCGTGCGATTATGCACCTGCGCCTCGTCCTCAATGTACTTGTCGAAGCGCAGCGAGAGGTCGTTGGGCCGGCCGACCGAGAAGTTGTCCCACGAGGCCGTCACGGCCGGTAAGGTGCCGGGGCCAATCTTGGGAATATTGCTGCTGGCGACCCAGGGCAGGCCGTTCACGACGCAGCCGGCGGTGTTCGCGCCGGTTTGGGTGGCGTCCGGCATCGGTTGAACCGGGTATTCGCCTTCCTGCATGATGCACTGGGTCAGGCCCAGCAGGCACGAGAGCAGCAGAACGCGGGGACGGAGGGGCATGGCGATACGGAAAAGAACGGGCGCAGGCGTGTACGCCCTCCGTGGTCACCCACCAGGAACGTGGAGCGCGTCGAAAACGGTGGGGCCGGGAGGTTGAGTGGTTAACGGGAGAAGTCACGCGCTCAGTCGTCAAAGGGTTGTGACGGCGACTGCCCTTTGCTTTTCGAGGTGCTTTATGTACCGCGTTTACTTGAGCAGCTTGGCTTTTTGGGCTTCGTATTCGGCCTTGGTGAGGATTTTCTGGTCGTAGAGCTTCTTGAGCTTGAGCAGCTCATCCGCCGTGCTCGGCGCTGCGCCCGCCGGGGCGGCGGCCGGGCCCGCAACGGAGGTGGCGTTGCGGCGGGTGCTGGCCGTAAGGATTTCGCCCGCGCTCTCGGCCGCGTCGAGGTCCACGCAGCCGTTGAGGGTGTTGGCCTTGACGACGGCCACGGTCTTGTTGCCGTAGTTTTTGGACTGCTGGAACCGCAGGTCCTTGACCCGGACACGCAGGTTGCTCATTTGGGAGCTGAAGTTGACCTGTGGGCTGCCTGTGAACACGTTGGCCGGCACGTACACGTACTGGAACTCGCCCGTGGCCAGCGTACCGCGGCCCAGGCGCAGCGTGTCGCCGACGTGGACCACCGTGCCAGCGGCGGTTGTGTACGCGGGGACGGACTTGCCCGTAATCTGGGCCTGAACCGAGGGGGCGAAGAAGCAGCCGGCCAGTAACAGCAGCGGAACGGGCCGAAGGGTAGCACAGAAAGTCATGTGAAAACAGGGGGCTGCCGAAGCAGCGTTAAAAAAAGTCTTGAAGAAGGGGGCTTCGCTACAGGGAGCGAGCGGAGGGAGCAGGTATTTGTCGGGGTAAAGAGGGAGTGGCCGAACTGCCCCACCGGCCGGTTTACCTCGCATCATCGGCGGCTACCAGTGGGTCGTGGGCCATGGCTTTGGTTTACCCGTGCCCTATTGGGCATTTTCGGCCTTGAGCTGCGCTTGTTGCTTCGCAGCCAGAACGGCTTCCAGGGTCTTGCTCACCACGTCCAAGCGGCCTTCCCGGCCAAAGCCCGCGGCTTTTTCGGTGTACACGGCGCGGGCCTGGCGGCCCTCCCAGGAAAGCTGGTAGGCGCCCTGCGCCTGGCCGGGACCGAACAGGTAGGTGGCTTCCGGCCGCAGCACGGCCGGGTCGCCAAGGGCCACGAAGGCATAAAATTTGCCGTCGAGAAAGGTGTAGAGCTGGACGTTGACCTGCGCCCGGTGCTTGCCAAACCAGCCCGTGGTGCCCTCGGACGTGTAGGTCCGCGTCGGGCCAACCGGTACGCCCGGGGTGGGGGGCAGCAGGCGCAGCTTGGGAAAGGCGCTCAGGGGTTCGCCGAAGGCGTGGCCCGCAATGCCGTGGAGCGAATCCACCTTGCCGCCGAACGGAAAGGCGGGGGGCGGGGAAACGGCGGTTTTCACGGCGTCGGCAGTAGGTGAAGCGGTCGGGCTCGGGGACGAGCAGCCGGCGAGTAGCCCTCCGCCCGTCAGCAGGAGCAGGGTGGCGGGCGTGAGGAAGGGGTGAAAAGCGGGCATGGACGAAAAAGGAAGCAAGGAGGGGATGAGGGAAGCAGGGGCACGGGTCCGGAGCAGGCGGCTGACGGGCTGCCAAGGCCGGGCCGTGGCGGAGAGCAATAGGGAAAGGAGGGGCATGAATGCCTCCGGCCGCGCAGGGGCACATCATCAGAGAAAGGAAGCAACACAGCAGCAGGGCATAGCGGGCCGGCAGCCCCTCGCTGAAAAGGCGTTCGCGGGGTTCATCAGCGCGTTGACACCGGGACCAGGCGGACCACGGAGCCGCGCATAACGAATGCAATATGCAGCATAATAGCCGAATTATATGCCGCATAATAGTTTATAATTCAACAGTAACGCAGTAAAATACACATTTTCAGGCCGGTAGTTTTGCGCAGTTTCCCCGCACGGCCATGTATTTTGCTAAAAACCTGCGCTTTTTACGGCGGCGCGCCGAACTTTCCCAGTCCGAGCTGGCCGACCAGCTCGCGACCGACTACAACACGATTAGCCGCTACGAAAACGGCAAATCGACCCCCAAACTCGAAGCGCTCACCAAACTGAGCCAGGTTTTTCACGTCAGCCTCGACGCGCTGCGCAGCCAGGACCTGAGTCAGCCCCCCGCGCCGGAGCCGGACCGGGTGCTGCCCGGGGGGCGTCGGGAAGGGGAGGCCCCCGCCCGCCCCGCCCAGCACCCGCTGCTGGTGTCGGTGGAGTTGGATGGCACCGCCAGCAGCCTGGAGCGGGCCGTCGCGCGGCTGACGGCGATTAACGCGGTCGTGGCCGGCACGACTTAAGTAGTACTCGTTGCGACGGGGCAAAACATGATGCGCAGCCGGGAGGAGGGTTTCAAAGTGATTGATTGAACGGTAACCGAGCTAAGAAAGACGTCGTTAGGCGTTGTAATAGGCGATGTGGCAGCTGATATCGAGCTTAGCTACGGGCAAGGACGGGGAAGCTGTCCCAGTCGAGCGGCTCGGCTTTGAATCGGCTCCAAAAGGATTCGGCGTGCGCATTATCGTAGCCGTTGCCGCGTCGGCACATGACACACCCCTACAAACTGGTTGGCGGGCATTGGTGCTACCTGGCTAACTGGTGCGACGTCTGGTTGTGCGGCTGGCACCTAGCCTCGCAGATGCCCACCCGACTCGTGCTCCTGGTCTTGGAGCAAGCCCTGGTCCTTCGTTTACCCACCTCTACCGGCGCCACTCGGCTCTGGGTCACCTTTCGCCCCACAAATTTGAAAAGGACCTCACAATCAATTTGGTTTAGCTCACTGTCCGTTTTTATCTAGCCACCACGGATGCCGATGGTCTTAATTAAACCTTTTAAATACACAATTTCAGGTTTTGACGATAATCTCGTCCTTGAGGAGTAAATAATGATGTGCATCGCATAGCTTTGTCCAACTATCACAAATCCGTTCTTATCATTCCTTTTGCCTAATGTTGGTTCGTTCCAAAGTTCTACTCGCTCTCTCCTTTTTACTGTGTTTATCTGCTTGTGGCGATGATAAAGGCGGTAAAAACGGTGGGAAGTCAGGTGCTAAAATGCTAGATTTTCATTACAGCACAGCTGACGTTGTAGCTCTTTCGTCCCAAACAGCGGCTAGTTCCAAGCTTCCAGTAGACATCTACCTTGATGCTACCTACTCTATGCAGGGGTTTGCCCGTCCGGAAGCCACCAACTTCTCGCGCTTGCTTGATGGGATAGAATCCACTGTTCAGAGCGCCGCCAAAAGCTCTGATATACGATTCTTCAAATACGGCCGCTCAGTGGCTCCCCTTGAGCGAGCAGCGTTTGTCGCTGCTCGCAACAACCCTGCGCTATGGAACGACAAGGACTTTCGTTCTGAAACCAATTTCGCTCAGGCTGTTGATAGCACAAACCCTGGACGAGTCTCTATTTTCATCACCGACTTGTTCTACAGCAACGCTGATGCTAATAAGGTAGTGGCCGCAATCCAGGATAAGTGTTTCAAAAACGGGGTAGAAATGGGCCTTCTTGGCTTATCAAGCAAGTTTGATGGCTATGTAGCCGATGTACAGCCACCTGTGAAGGTCGTGGGCGACCGGCCGCTTTACTTGCTGGTGTTCGGTTCCAAGGCTAACATCAACCTGATTTTCTCAGCCTTCAAAAATCAGCCATATGTGCAGGCCAACCAGGCATTGCTGCTCACCCGTTACCCGGTTAAGAGCTTTACTGTAACTGCTGCTAAAGCCAGGGATAGCAAGTCTATTAACGTCTCCTCAGCTCGCAACAAATTTGCAGACCTCGGCAACGTGTTTGCTTTTAGCTGGAACCCTGAAAAAGAAGGACAAGCTACAGTTGATTATACCGTCAACTACGTGCCGGAGCCTTATGCCCTGCTCATCAATGCTGATAACATCAAAGCGCACATCTTTCGAAAGGATAAGGCTGCCCGCGATTCAGTATCCGACGACCAAAGCCTGACCCTGTTATCAACCAAAGTTGGCTCTGGTAAGATTGAAGGCAAGGCCCAGGCTAACTTGAAATTGGAAGAGGATGGGTACTCCGCATATCAGGTTACTTGGCAGTACGATAACCTAGGTAAAGTAGAACTGCCAGCTTGGATAACGGCCAACTCAACCCAGGATTTCCGCAAAGGCAGCGACGAGAACAAAACCCTTGGTCTCGATAACTTCGTGCGCAGCTTGGCTGTGAGTTCAGCAACTCAGCTGGAGCCCAAATACGGCCGCATGTACTTGGTCTTCATCCGTAAATAATATAGACAAGGAATAGATTTCCAATCTCCATTTTCCATTCATATCAACTCACCATTTGCTGCAATAATTACATGAAAAACGCTCCAATGAACTACTTAGCCACCGTAGCCCTCGGTGGTCTACTTTGGGCAGTATTTGCAATCTTTCTGATTTCTACTTTCACCGAAGGGCCTAGCTTGGCCATTAAAGCTCCTGAGGACTTGGCTACGCAACTGCGCGCCGTTTTCGGCATTGCTGCGTTACTAGGCATTGCAATGGCGTGCTATTGGTACTTGTACGGCAGCCAGCCAGCTACTGCCACGAAGCTTACCGAGGCGAAGAGCAAATACACGCAACTCTTTCTGTTTCTCGTTTCGATAGCCATTGGCCTCACGGCAGTCCTCTGGTATCTAAACAAAGCCGAGGGCATGGAGCCTAAGTGGTTCGCTATCTATTTCGGTGTTAACCTGGTCCTGACAGCCGTGCTGTACTGGCTCACCACCTTCCTGTTTTCGCCGCGGGCAGTTCAGAATCTGCCTTACGCCAAATAACTCAGGTTCGGACCTCCCCACGATATGCAAGAGAATTTTCTGATTGGCATCGGCGGCACTGGCTCGCGGGTGCTGGAAGCCTTCGTGCACTGTTGCGCGAGCGGGTTTGGTCCCAAAGGCAAGGTGCATCTAATGCTCATTGACCCGGATAACGGCAATGGCAACCTAACCCGGACCAAGACGCTTATCCAGAAGTATCGTGCTTTGCGCGCTGCTTTCAAGCGAGAAGAAAACAACACGGCTTTCCAGACTGATATCGTCATCCCTGAAGGGGACGCTCCCTTTATCTGGTCCATTTTCGAAGAAGCCGACCAAACCCTAGCCAAGTACATCGGCTACGAAAATCTCAAGTCGCAGGACCAGTCCCTCGCCGCTGTTGCCGACTTGCTCTTTACGCAGTTGGAACTGGATACGGCCCTAAATGAGGGCTTCCGCGGGCACCCGTCCATTGGAGCCGTCGT
>JALYUI010000044.1 GCA_030853845.1 Bacteroidota bacterium
CCATTGAATAGCGGATTCGTAGCATTCAAATCTGGCGGGGTACCATCGTAAGTGGTGATGGTAGCCCCGGCACCAGTCGGATTTGAGGTGATTGTCAGATTGTCGGTATTAGTGGTCTGCGCCAGTACCGACTGCGAAGCGCCCATTCCCAGGAAAATGGCGAAGAGCGGGAGTAAAAAGCGGAAGAAGCTTTGCTGTCGCAGCAGCTTCGGAGTAAAAGTTGTGGTTTGCATGGAATTTGGGATTTGTTGTAAATGAATTAGGATGCGCTGAAGGGGGGAAGCGCATTAGGGCGCATATACGCAGGGGTTGGAAAAAAGTCGAAAGGTTGGAAATTTTTTTTAAAAGGTGGGAAATCAAGGTATTCAGGAACTTTTTTAACAGAAATGGACAGTAGGTTTTAAGAAATAAAACGCAAAAATGAACAATTTTTACCCGGTTTAGTGCACTACACTGTACGGGATAGTTGCTAAAGCTTTCTTCTCGGCCGGGAGTTCCACTCCCAGCAAATCGTGGACGCTGACCCGGATTTTATTAGAGAGCTGCGTGATGGGCAAATCGTTGCTGTCGAAGCCGAACGGATTCTCGATTTCATTGCCAATCATCTCCAGGCCCAGCATGGCATAGGCGCCAATCATGGTCACGGGCACCATCCACCAGCCGCACGAATCGATGAGTACCAACGGCATTATCATGATGAAGATGGTGATGTAGCACTTGATGAAAAAGCTGTAGGAATACGGAATGGGCGTGGCCTTGATGCGTTCGCAGGTGCCGCTCACCGACATCATGGCCAGGTAATGCTGCTTGATGTTGATGAGGTGGATAGGGTCGAAAATCTGCACCTGGCGCAGCTGCTCCACACTTTCCATGAGCACGGCAATGATGGTGGTAGCCACGCTCTCGGCCTTTTTCAGGCGCTCAATCACGTCGGGGGTCGCCTCCATTTTGTCGAAGCGCGGACGGTTGCGCAAGCTGCCTTCGAGGGCGATGGGGAAGTTGGAGATGAGGGCGGCGAAGTAGCGGCGGCTCGATTTGGCCTCGCGGGGCAGCAGGGCGTTCATCTCCATGGCCAGCCCCCGGCACTGCGACACGAGAATGCCCCACACCTTGCGGCCCTCATAGTAACGGTCGTAGGCCGTGTTGGTGCGAAACACCAGCAGCAAGCTGAGCAGAATGCCCAGAATGGAGAGGTACTCGCGGCCAATGCGAATATCGAGCGTATGAAAATCGAGGCTGACCACGGCAATGCCGCAGCCGTAGATGCCCACTAATGCTACCCGTTTGAGCAGCAGCCGAATAACTGCGGAGGTATGGAAGTGCCAAAGAGCCCGCCACCAGTCTCCACCCTGATACACTATCATGGAAGTGGTAATTATTTATTCAATCCGACAATTACGTGGAGGAAGCCGGGGTAGCGGGCGGCCAGAAGTATACGCAGCAAAACCAGCCAACGGCTGGATGGATACCTCGGCCTCAACACAAGCTGTGCCAGCTTCGAGGCTAAGCCCGGCCCTGGTTAGGCGCTTCAAAACCGGAGCAGGGTTCGAAAACTGCCCGAAAGGCGTGAAAAAGGATTTTTTGGCCGCGAAAGCAGATTGAATAAATAGCAACAAATTTTTCCCGGCAAATGCAATTTTCGCATTTTCGGCCCACAAAGCTACGATTTGCGTTGCCACTCACCAACTTCGGGGCGCTGGAATTGAAGAGAATTCGGCCGGGCTGGTCGCTAGCGGCCGCCGAATGGGGCTGCACGCCCGAGGTTCGGCGGCGGGCCGTTTTCTTTGTAGCTCACTATCCTTCGGCATGGAACTTCTCAAGCACTTCTTCGACCTGCTGCTACACCTCGACAAAACTCTCGTGAACGTGGTGCACGACTACGGCAATCTCACTTATCTCATCCTGTTCCTCATCATCTTCACCGAAACCGGCGTCATCGTGTTTCCCTTCCTGCCCGGCGACTCGCTGCTGTTTGTGGCCGGCACACTGGCTGCGCAGCCCGGCCCCGAAACCGGCCAGCCGCTGCTCAACGTCTGGCTACTGATACCGCTGCTAATGGCGGCTGCCTTCATCGGCGACAACCTCAATTACCTGGTAGGCGACTACCTGGGGCCGCGCGTGTTTCGCGAGAATTACAAGTTCCTGAACCGCAAGTACCTCGACCAGACCCAGGCTTTTTATGCCCGGCACGGAGGCAAAACTATTATTATGGCGCGCTTCGTGCCCATCGTGCGCACGTTCGCGCCGTTTGTGGCGGGCGTGGGTACCATGACGTACCGGCATTTTGCCTCGTTCAGCATTGTGGGCGCAACGCTGTGGGTGGTATCGCTCACGCTGGCGGGCTATTTCTTCGGCAATATTGAGTGGGTACAGCACAACTTCACGCTGGTGATTTACGGTATCATCCTGTTGTCGATACTGCCGCCACTGTGGTCGTTTCTGAAAGGCCGGCTGGCCGGTACGCCCGCCGCCGAGTAGGCATTGCGGGTTGGATAGTCGGCAAAAAGAACGTCGTTCTAAGCCCATGGCGTTCTAATCGAATTCATCAGAAATATGCGTCAGTTCGGGCTTATTGGCCGCACCCTTCAGCATTCGTTTTCGCAGACGTACTTCAGCCAGAAGTTCTATTCGCAAAGCCTGGCCGACCACCGCTACGACCTGTTCGAGCTGGCCGCCATCGGCGAGCTGCCGGCGCTGCTGCGCGCCCACCCCAACCTGGTGGGCCTGAATGTGACCGTGCCCTACAAGGAGAGCGTCATGAATTATGTGGATGAGCTGGCCTCCTCGGCTGCCCGCGTGGGGGCCGTGAACGTGGTGGAGTGTTTGCCCGATGGCCGCCTGCGCGGCCACAATACCGATGTTCTAGGCTTCCGGGAGTCGTTGCGCCGGTTTTATCCGGTGGGCCAGGAGGGCCGGGCGCTGGTGCTAGGCAGCGGCGGGGCCGCCAAAGCCGTGGGCGTGGCCCTGAACGACTTGGGCATCGGCTACTGGCCGGTGACGCGCGACCCGCTGGGAGCCGGCCTCACCTACGACGAGCTAACGCCGGCGCTGCTGGCCGCGCACCCGCTCATCATCAACGCCACGCCGCTGGGCACGTTTCCGCACGTGGCGGAGTGTCCGCGCCTGCCTTATGAGGCCCTCGACCAGCAGCATTACCTCTACGACCTGGTGTACAACCCGGCCGAAACCCGGTTTTTGCAGCGCGGCCACGAGGCCGGGGCGCATACCAAAAACGGCTTCGAGATGCTGGAGCGCCAGGCCGAAGCCGCCTGGGACATCTGGAACGGGCGGTAAGGGAGCATCATGCTGATTTTGCGCCCGGGCTGCTACTGCCGTGCTGGCTGAAAAGATTTTACGCTCGCTTGCAACTATCTGCGGCGGCGGCGGCATCTTGTGGTTGCCGGCCTGCTTTGGGGGAAGCGGCCGGTAATTTTCTTTCTCTATAAAGCTGCGAAAAATGACCTTCCTTTCTACGTTTCCAATTATTTCCCTGACCGGCACGGGCTACCGGTCGCGGGCGTGAGCGCCGCGACGTGGTTCGCGTTCGGGGCCGACGATGCGCTGCCCGACCAGCCCGCTGTGGCCCCGCGCCTGACGGCCAGCCGCAGCTCGGCCCTCACCAGCCCGCCCACCGAGGCCGAGCTGATTGATGGCTGCCTGCGCGGCCGCCAGCTGGCGCAGAAGCTGCTCTACGACAAGTTTGCCGGCAAAATGATGGCCGTGTGCCTGCGCTACGCCCAGACCACCTTTGAGGCCGAAGACGTGCTCCAGGAAGGCTTCCTTACCGTATTTCGCACGCTGGGCAGCTTCCGGCGCGAGTGCCCGCTGGAGTTCTGGATTCGCCGTATCATGATTAACGCCGCTCTGCGCCAGCACCGCCGCAATGCCTCGCTGGTAGCAGTGAGCGACGGCGACTATCCCGAAACGCTGGCCAGCGAAGAGTTTACGCTCAGTAATTTTAACTTCAACGAGCTATTGAATATGGTGCAGGAGCTGGCTCCGCGCTACCGCATGGTTTTCAACCTCTATGCTATCGAAGGCTATACCCATAAAGAAATCGGCGAATTATTAACCATTAGCGAGGGTACCAGCAAGTCGCAATACTCCCGCGCCCGCGTCATCCTGCAAACTAAACTGGAGCGTCTTAGTGCTCCTATCAGCCATGTCCGCTAATCCTATCGAAAATAACCCTACGCCTAAAGCCACCGGCAACCTGGAGGAATTATTCCGCCACCACCTGGGAGAGGAGGCCGCCGTGCCCCCGCGCCCCATGCTGTGGGAGCAGATTGATAACT
Organism: Bacteroidota bacterium; assembly: GCA_030853845.1. Classification (GTDB taxonomy): domain Bacteria; phylum Bacteroidota; class Bacteroidia; order Cytophagales; family Hymenobacteraceae; genus Hymenobacter. The sequence goes on from JALYUI010000044.1 coordinate 4,296, forward strand.
CGCTGCTGCTACGCCAGAACGAGCAGTACCGCCGCCGGCTGGCCGCCACCCGCTGGGTAGCCGCCGCCAGCCTGCTGCTGGCCACGCTGGCTGGCACCGGCTGGTGGGCCGGCCGCACCGGCCTGATGGGCGGCCCCGGAATGGCCGCCACCACGCGCCCCGTTATCGAACGTAATACAGCCACCAACCCCGCTGGCCCGGCCACGGCAACCGACGCTGCCCGAGCCACTGCCGCCGGGGCACCGAATGGCGCTGACTTGGCCGCTAATACTATACAACCAGCTGGCGCAACCGCTACAGAACGGGCTGTCCGGGTAAGCCCGGCCACCAATGCTGGCACCGCTGCCCACTATGGCGTGGCAGTAGCTTCTTCAGCGGCGGGCACCACGGCCGCGCAACGTTTCGGCACCGCTTTCGCAACGTCCGTGGGTGCTGACCAGCTGGCCCGTTCGGGCCGGAACCAGGTTGCCCGCAATGCGATGGCAACTCAGATAACCAAAGTGAATTCTGGAGTTCTGGAGACGGCCGCAATGCCCGAATCGGGTGCGCTGGCTGCCACGCGCCCTGCCCCGGCCGCCGGCTTGGCTGCTGCGGAAGGTGCTGCCGGGGCTAGCCTGTCGGGCCTGGCTTCGGCCAGCGGCAGCGCGGCAGTAGCGACTGGTAGTGCCGCCGGAGCCGCTGCTACCCTGCCCACGCTGGCAATGGCCACGCCAGCCGCCACCGTAGCCGAAGAAACTGCTGCCCTGGCCGCCCACCCAGCTACCCTGAGCCTGGCTGAAGTGCCCGCACTACCGGGCACTCTGACTGCCGGGGCCGAGCCGGTTGAGTTGGCTGCTACGCCGCACCGCTGGCAGTATGGTGCCACCTACACGGCCGGCACCTTCAACCCCAACGTGAATTTCTCGCGGGCCGGCATTGAGCCCGCCTACGGCTACAACCCCGTGCTGGGGCCGGCCGAGCTGAGCGAAGCCGCCGCCGCCGAGTACCGCCAGCACCTGCACGCCGGCCTGAGCCAGCGCGTGGCCTTGGTAGCCAGCCGCCACCTGCGCGGCCACTGGAGCCTGAGCACCGGCGTGGAAATGAGCAAAGCCAACGCCCGCTCGGCCACCACGGTGTCGTTCGTGGGCGAGCAGGTAGCCGATGGCGGCCAGAAAGTGGGACAGGGCACGCTGCGCACCACTGACTTCAGCTACACCATGGCCGGGCTGCCGCTGGAGCTGCGCTACGCCAACCCGGCCAAGCACGGCTGGAGCCTCTACGGCCGCCTGGGCGGCGTGGTGAGTGCCCTGCTGAGTAGCCGCAGCGAAGTGGCCGGCCGCCCCGAGGCTACTCAGACGTACTCGATTACCTCGGCCAGCACGCCCTACCGCCACCTCACGAGCAGCGTGCGCGGCGCGGCCGGGGCGCGGTTCAGCCCGGGCGTGGGGCACTGGGCCGTCACGCTGGGGCCGGTGGCCGAAGTCGGGTTAGTGTCGCTGAACGCGCACCCGGTGCAGAGCTACTTCGCCCAGAGCCACCCGTACAGCTTGGGCCTGGAGGCTGGGCTGGAGTTCGGGCGGTAGGGTTCGGAGGGGATAGGAAGGCTATTAAAGAATAACGAACGTCATGCTGAGCTTGTCGAAGCATCTCTACCACAG
>JALYUI010000336.1 GCA_030853845.1 Bacteroidota bacterium
TCCGCTTGGATTCAATAAAGTAATTTGGACTTACTACAATGGAGCGGTCCACTTGTCATGCAATGGATTCGTGATACCCGGAGGATATAGTATTTCAAAGTTGGATTATCGCACAATTACTGCGTTGCCCAATGTAACTGTATTTGATTACAATGCAAATCTTCCGCTAACTCTAAATAGGAATTATCTTGAGAATGACAAATTGCCCTTTGAAGACGATTTGATGGAGGAAGTATATAAAGATATTTTGGCTTATGCACTTGCCATTAAGGCGGAAATCACAAATAAAACGGATGTCAGTATAAATTTTGGACTAACTCTTCACCCAGCTTTGAAAGAAGCAAGGCGATATGACGTTCACGATAAATCAATCTATTCAGTCAATCGACTTGTTTTCACTCCCAATGGCTTCACATTTTCACTTCCAAAATGCTTTGAAAAAGTCGGCATTAGCACACTAATCCAATTATGGATTAGCGCTGATAATAAAGTCACAGCGTTAACTATTAAAAAAAGTGATAAATTATCAGTAGTTTATTATGAACACGGAAATATTAGAATCAAAAATAGAGAGTCTCACGACCAATTTGACGCATTGGTATCCGCAATTGACGATAATACTAATGATATATATACCGGCCGCAGGAACACGCTATACAGTATGCTTGGCAATAATTTCAACTTGAAGAACAAGGTAGTTGTTATGCGTTCAAATATTTACAACGAATTCACAAACAGATATGGTGCACGAGGCCTTAGGGATTCTGCCAATACGATTATCGTTGGGGAATATTCTTGCTTTAACATAGGTAATAGTAGCAATAGTGGAAACAGCAGGAATAGCAAGATTATCAGTGAGGATTTGAAAGTAATCAATTCCGTCATAGATTCCGGAATGAATTTTGATATGTTTATAATAAACAAGATTGATTCCATGAAGCATGATGACTCAAAAGAAAATTATATATTCCAAAAGATAATTGACAAGTACTTAGGTGAAAACCCGGTTATTCCGTATGAAATACATGATAGGGAGCAATCTTTCCCGAAAGCGTTTACTGAACTCGCGAAGAATATTGCCTTCTACAGAAATTCTTTTGATAAGCAAGAAGACTGCTAATAACATGGTTCTTTAATTTTTTGAAAAGCACATTAAGCATTTCATAAAAGGAGGTTCTTATCATGTTACAGAAACGATACTAGAAAACATATACTCCTGCCGAGCCTATCACTACCCATCACAGGACAAAGCCCTACAACCCACACTGCCTAACCCCGCGCCACCGCCGCCGCTTCCCCCGCCCCCACGAACGCCGGGTACAAGCTCACCAGCACCTTTTCCGGCGTCATCGGCGCGGAAAACGGCAGCGCCGTGTGGCCCTGGAAGGCCCGCACCGCGTCGCGCAGGGCGAAGTAGGTGCCGATGCCGTACATGAGCGGCGGCTCGCCCACGGCCTTGGAGCGCAGGATGGCCTTGGGGTGGCCCGGCGTGTCGAGGAAATGCACGTCGAGCACCTTGGGCGCGGCGTAGATGTCGGGGATTTTGTAGCTGTTGAGCGAGTTGCTGAGCAGGCGGCCTTCCGCGTTGTAGGCGATTTCCTCCATCGTCATCCAGCCGATGCCCTGCACCGCGCCGCCCTCAATCTGGCCCCGGTCGATGACTTCGTTGAAGCTCTGGCCGAAATCGTGGGCAATCTGCAGGGCGTCCACGGTGTAGGTACCGCGCAGGCAGTCTACCGTTACGCTGGTGAGGGCCGTGCCGTAGACGTGGTAGGCGAAGGGGTGGCCCTGGTTCACGGTCGCGTCGAAATGCAGGTCGGGCGTGGCATAGTGGGCGTTTTCGGTGAGGGCCACCCGCTTCCAGAAGGCCGACGACACCAGCTTTTCCCAGTTGGTTTCGGCGGGCACGCCGGCCGCCAGCACCTGCTCGTCGTGGATTTCGAGGCCCTCGTAGTTGAGCGTGTACTCGGTTTCGGCGTGGCGCAGCAGCCGCTCGCGCAATGCCGTGCAGGCCATTTCGGTGGCTTTGCCGTTGAGGTCGGCGGTGGCGCTGGCGGCGCTGGGGGAGGTGTTGGCGACGCGGGTGGTGTTGGTGGTTTCGATTTTGATGCGATTAATCGAAATGCCCAGCGTGCGGGCCGCCACCTGCGCGATTTTCGTGTTCACGCCCTGGCCCATTTCCACCGCGCCCGTGCTGATGCCCACCGAGCCGTCGGAATAGATGTGCACCAGCGCCCGCGTCTGGTTCA
>JALYUI010000059.1 GCA_030853845.1 Bacteroidota bacterium
GGCGCTGGTAGTCTTTATTTTAGTAGCGGGCGCATTGGTTGCCGGCTTGATTTTTACTTTCACCTTACCCTGAGCGTGGGCCGGTGCGGCGCTGGCCAGCGCAAGAAAGGCCAGCAGGAGAGGGGTGTGCTTCATTAAGATGGTGAGGTGGGAATAGAGGCACAAGAACGTCATGCAGAGCGCAGCATCTTGACTGCAACAGCAAATAGTTGCCGGTGGCGGGCAAGATGCTTCGCTGCGCTCTGCATGACGTTCCTCTTGCGCGCGGTATGACGTCCTGCTACGACCGCACCTACCCTTTCTGAATCAGCACGCTGGCATAGGCTGCCACGCCCTCGCCGGTGCCCACAAAACCCAGTTTTTCGGTGGTGGTTGCTTTGATGGAGATGTCCTCCTCGGCAATACCCATCACCGCCGCCAGCACGCGCTGCATTTCCGGGATGTGGGGGTTCACTTTGGGGCGCTCCAGGCAAATGGTCGAGTCGATGTTGCCCACCTCGTAGCCGCGCTCGCGCAGCAGGCGCATCACGCCGCCCAGCAGCTTTTTCGAGTCGATGCCCTTGTACTGCGGGTCGGTGTCGGGGAAGTGGAAGCCGATGTCGCGCAGGTTGGCCGCGCCCAGCAGCGCATCGCAGATAACGTGGATGAGCACGTCGGCATCGGAGTGGCCGAGCGCGCCGTGGGTGTGGGGCACTTCAATGCCGCCGAGCCAGAACGGCAGCCCCTCGTGGAGTTGGTGAACGTCGTAGCCGAAGCCGGTGCGGATTTTCATGCGAAGTCGGAAAAGTGAGCGGGCCAACGCGGCCGGGGCAAAAGTACCCGCCGGCCGCGCATGCACCACCAGGCTGGCTGGCCCGCGCTTTACAAATTAATAATGGGATGGCTGCATATTATTCAGCTAAAATTATTAGCTTTGCACTACCAATTAAATTAGTTAGTCAATATGCTGGTCAAGCAAGTTTTTTCGGGGTTGGGTAAAATAATCCGGGCGGGTCCACGTCTGTGCGGGCGCAAAACCGCCCTGCACCAACGGGAAGGCCGAAAATATTGTTGGAAACTCTGAGCACGTTAAAAGTTTCCACTGTATCTTTGCGGCGCAGACTATGGAAATCAAAGACCGAATCCTCAACCACGCGCAAAAGCTGTTCACCCGCAACGGCATTAAAAGCGTGAGCATGGATGACATCGCGGCCGACCTGGCCATCTCGAAAAAGACCCTTTACAAGTGGTTCGAAAACAAGGACCAGATAGTGCAGGCCGCCATGACCCGCCACCTCGAAGGCACGCAGCTCGACTGCAACACCATGATTCAGGGCTCGACTTCAGCCATCGACGAGCTGTTTCAGATGCTGGAATGGGTGAAGCAGGAGTTCAGCAACGTGCACCCCAGCATCTTCTACGACCTCCAGAAATTCCACCCCACTACCTGGCAGCTCTGGCAGGCCCACAAAACCGAATTTATTCTCTCGCAAATCATCGAAAACCTGCGCCGGGGCATCACCGAGGGCCTGTTTCGGTCCGACCTCGACATGGAAGTAATTGCCCGCCTGCGCCTGGCCCAGATTGAAATGCAATTTGACCCCGAGATATACCCCTACCGCGCTTTCGCCCAGGAGCGGGTGTCGGTGGCCCTGCTCGAACACTTCATGCTCGGCGTGGCTACCCTCAAGGGCCACAAGCTCATCAACGAGTACCGCCACGTTACCGAAGAAGAATAATTTTTAAGTTTCTGGTTGCTCGTTTCTAGTTTCTGGTTGCTCATTTATTGTCCGGCAATCGTCGAAACCAGAAACAAGAAACGAGCAACCAGAAACCTTCCAGCTTCCCCGCTTTTCTCTTTTTGCTGTTTTATATGAAGACGCTGTTTCGAACCAGATTCCTGCTGCTGGCCGCCCTGAGCGGGGCCGCGCCGCAGGCGCTGCTGGCCCAAACCCAGCCCAATGCGGCCCTGGTTACCACCCCCACCGGGGGCACCATGCCCCTGAGCCTGCAACAGGCCGTGAGCTACGCCGTGCAGAATAAGTCGTCGCTGCTGGCCACTCGCCTGGGCGAGGCCACGGCAACTGCCAAAGTCGGCGAAATCCGCAGTGCCGGCCTGCCGCAGGTGAACGTGGCCAGCACGATTTCCGACAACTTCAAGCTCCAGAAAAGCCTGGTGAGCTTCCCAGTGTCGCAAACCCTGCTCACCCAGAGCGACCTGGCGGCCGCCCAGGGCGGGCAACAGCCGGTGCTGGGCACCCAGCAGCTGGCCCTGCCGCCGCAGCCGTTTGCCTTCGGCCTGCAATACGCCGGCAACGCCAGCGCTTCGGTGTCGCAGCTGCTGTTCGATGGCTCGTATCTGATTGGTTTGAAGGCCGCCAAGGTATATACCGACCTGGCCAAGAAGCAAACCCAGCAAGCCGAAATCGACGTGGTGGAGCAGGTGAGCAAGGCCTACTACAGCACGCTGGTGGCCCGCGCCCGCCTGGGCCTGCTGGCCCGCAATGTGCAGCGCCTCGACACCGTGCTCTACCAGACTCAGAAGATATATAAGGCTGGCTTTGCCGAAAAGCTCGACGTGGACCGCTTGCGCGTGCAGCGCAACAACCTGGTGGTGGAGCAGCAAAAAGCCACTCGCCTCATCGAGCTGAGCGTAGCCCTGCTCAAGTTTCAGATGGGCCTGCCGCAACAGCAGGCCGTGCAGCTCACCGATTCGCTGAGTGCGGCCGTAGTGGATGCCGGCGCGCTGCGCCAGCGCCTTGGCGTGGCCGACCTGGCCACCGGCGGCGGCATTTCGCAGCCCGGCCAGGTGCCCGTGATGGCTGCCCCCACCACCGACCCCGCCGCCCAGAACCGTCTCGACCAGCAGAATGCGCTCAGCGGCGGCCAATCCACGGCCGCGCGCGGGGCCATCAACTACAACAACCGCATCGAGTTCAGCACCCTCGAAACCCAGCAGGCGCTGTCGGGTCTCGACCTGCGCAGCCGCCAGGCGGGGGCTTACCCGCGCCTCGTGCTCACGGGCGCTTACGGTTTCACTGGCTCGGGCAAAACGGGCAGCGACCTGTTTGCCTTCCGCGGGCCGACTTCGACCAACTCGTCCGGCTTCGCCAACCAGAACTGGTTTGGCTTCGGCAACGTGGGCCTGAGCCTGCAGATTCCGGTGTTCGATGGCTTCCGCCGCAAGTACCTGGTGCAGCAGTCGCGTATTCAGCAGCAGACGATTGAGAAGGGGTTCGAAACCCTGAAGCAGAGCATTGACTTGCAGGATGCCCAGAGCCGTACCTCCCTCGTGAACGCGCTCGACGTGCTGGATAATCAGAAGGACAACCTCGACCTGGCCACCGACGTGGCCCGCGTCACGCGCATCAAGTTCAACGCCGGCGTGGGCTCCAACCTGGAAGTCATCACGGCCGAAACCGACCTGCGCGGCGCGCAAACCAACTACTACGCGGCGCTCTACGACGTGCTGGTGGCGAAAGTCGACCGCGACAAAGCCACCGGCGAGCTGTATAACCAAGCCAAAAAGTAGCCCGTCTGGCCCGAATTAAAACGTCATGCTGAGCGAAGTCGAAGCATCTCTACCGCAGCAGTAAATAATTGCTTTCCCGACGAAGCAGTAGAGATGCTTCGACTCCGCTCCGCTTCGCTCAGCATGACCGATAAGAGCCGTCCGCTCATTCCTCCCCCCTACGCTCAAATTATCACCGCTTACCCATGCGTTTCTCTTCAACCCAACCCGCCGTTCTGTTTCTCGCCGGCACCTTGCTGCTCGCCTCCTGCGGTGGCTCCTCGAACAAAGACCCCAAGGCCCAGCTCGAAAAGCTGAAGGCCGACCAGGCCGCCACCCAGGCCAAGATTACCGAGCTGGAAGCCAAAACCGGCGGCCCGGCCGTGGCCCCTGCCACCCCGGTTTCGGTGATGAACGCCAAGCCCGAGAGTTTCAAGAGCTACCTCGAAGTGCAGGGCCGCGTCGATTTCGACCAGAGCGCCACCGTGGGCTCCCGCGCCGCCGGCTCGCTCACCAGCATCCGCGTGCAGCGCGGCGACCACGTGAGCAAGGGCCAGGTGCTGGCCACCATCGATGCCAGCATTCTGGATGCCAACGCCGCCGAACTGCGCAACCGCCTCGACCTGGCGAAGACGGTGTACGAGAAGCAAAAGGGTCTCTGGGACCAGCAGATTGGCACCGAAATTCAGTACCTGCAAGCCAAAAACAACTACCAGGGCCTACAGCGCAGCATCGCCACCCTCAACCAGCAGCGCGCCATGTACAGCGTGGTGGCCCCCATTTCGGGCACCGTGGACGAGGTGCTGCCCAAGCTCGGCGAAATCACCGCGCCCGGCGCGCCGGTGGTGCGCCTGACCAGCGGCAGCGGCGGCAAGATTCTGGCCGACGTGTCGGAAGCCTACGGCAACAGCATCAAAGCCGGCGACAACGCCATCGTGACCATCCCGGACCTGGGCGACGAGGAAATTCCCGCCACGGTGCGGGTGGTGAGCCGCAGCATCAACGCCACCAGCCGCACCTTCACCGTGGAGCTGCGCCTGAAAGAGCACGCCGCCGACCTGCGCCCCAACATGGTGGCCACGGTGCGCATCCAGAACTACAAAGCGGCCAACGCCACCGTCATTCCGGTCGACCTCGTGCAGCACGACGAGCAGAACAGCTACGTGTACGTGGTGGGCCAGGAGGGCAGCAAAACGGTCGCGCAGAAGCGCGTTATCAAAACCGGCAACACCTACAACGGCAAAGTCGAAGTGAAAAGCGGCCTCACCGCCACCGACCGCATCATCTCGGGCGGCTACCAGAACCTGAACGAAGGCCAGCCGGTGGCCGTGGCCAACCCTGCCAGCTAAATTGAAAAACCGTCATGCTCATCTGGCGTCCGCTTATTGCATACATAAATTCCAGGTTTGTCTTTTAACAAAACAACCATGCAGGATATAGAGAAGGAATTTGGGCCGACCAGTTGGTCCATCAACAACAAGACCAGTATTTACATCATCACGGTGCTGCTGTGCGTGGCGGGCATTTTTGCCTACATCAAGCTCGGCAAGGAGAAATTCCCCGACATCGTGATTCCGCGCATCATCGTGGCCACGGTGTACCCCGGCACTTCGCCCACGGACATCGAAAACCTGGTGACGCGCCACCTCGAAAAGGAAATTAAGGGCGTGAACGGGGTGAAGCACATCAACTCCACGTCCAACCAGGACTATTGCATCGTCGACGTGGAGTTCAACTCCAACGTGAAGGTGCCCGAGGCCAAGCAGCTCATCAAGGATGCCGTGGACAAGGCCCGCACCGAGCTGCCCAACGACCTGCCCGCCGACCCGACGGTGAAGGAAATCAACATTTCCGAGCAGCCCATCATGTTCGTGAACCTGAGCGGCAACCTGCCCGCCGCCCAGCTCAAGAAGTTCGCCGACGACTTCCAGGACAAGATTGAGGCCCTGCCCGAAATCACCCGCGTCGACATCGTGGGCGCCCTCGACCAGCAGGTGAACGTGGACGTGGACCTGAACAAGCTGCGCGCCTCGCGCCTGAGCTTCGGCGACATCTCCCGCGCCATCGGCTCCGAGAACGTGACCGTATCGGGCGGCAGCATCGATGTGGGCGGGCAGAAGCGCGCCGTGCGCGTGGCCGGCCAGTACGTGCGCGCCACCGACATCGCCAACATTCAGGTGAAGAACCTGAACGGCGCGCCGGTGCGCCTCGGCGACATCGCCACCGTGACCGACGGCTTCAAGGACCGCGAAAGCTACGCCCGCCTCGACGGCAAGCCCGCCATCACGCTGAACGTGGTGAAGCGCGCCGGCGAAAACCTGATTGAGGCATCCGACAAAATCAAGCAGATTATCGCGACTTCGGAGCAGACCCTGCCCAAGGAGTTGAAGGTGACCGTGACCGGCGACACCTCGAACGACACCCGCGTGACGCTGCACGACCTCATCAACAC
>JALYUI010000071.1 GCA_030853845.1 Bacteroidota bacterium
CCCTCACGCGGGGGCTCTCTACCCGGTTTGCCTACCCCTGGTGGGCCTATGCACTGCTGCCACTGGTAGCCGTTGGCCTCGAAATAGTGGGTGCATTGCCGCACGTGGCCTATCTGCTGCTGGTGCAGCCCGCCGAAACCTGGCGGAGCACGGCGGCCCTCATTCGCAGCATGCTGGCGCTGGTGCTGGGCTAAGGCAGTGCTGCTCGGTGGGGCAGTGGCGCAAACCTTGCCGTTGGCCTACTCCACGCCGTCGGCCGCGTTAAATGGTGCGGCTGCGGGAGCGACAAAGTCGGCGCTGGAGAAACCCAAACCCCGCCCCAGGTGTTAAATTCGGCCCCGCAACCCTACCGGCGTCCGTTTCGCATCCATGACCAACAAAGAAATCAAAGCCCTCATCTCGCTGCTCGACGACCCGGAAATCGCGCCGCAAATCCAGGATAAAATTCAGCACCTGGGCGAGAGCATCATTCCCTTTCTGGAGGAGTCGTGGGAGGAAACCCTCGACAACCAGCAGCAGCAGCGGCTGGAGGATTTGATTCATCACCTGCAGTTTGAGGGCTTGCAGCAGCGGCTGAAAGTATGGCGCGAGGCTGGGGCCACCGACCTGCTCGAAGGCATGTGGCTGCTGAATACCTACCAATATCCCGATGCCGACTACCAGGCCCTGAACCGCGCCATCGAGCAGCTGCGCTTCGAAACCTGGACCGCCCTGCGCCCTGAGATGCACCCCGCCGACCAGGTGCAGACGCTGAACTTCGTGATGTTCCGGCAGCACAAGTTCGCGGCCAACACCCAGCACTTCCACTCGCCGGCCAACTCCATGCTCCAGCGCGTGATTGAGACCAAGCGCGGCAATCCGCTCACCCTCTGCGTCATTTACCTGCTGGTGGCCCAGCGGCTGCACCTGCCGGTTTTCGGTGTGAACCTGCCCAACCTGTTTGTCCTCACCTTCCGGCCCGAGCTGCCGGGGGCCGAGCCATTCTACATCAACTGCTACAACCGGGGCCTGGTCCTCTCGCGCACCGACATCGAGCACTACGTGGCCCAGCTCAACATCACGTCGAACCCCATTTTCTTCGAGCCCTGCTCGAATCTGGACATTGTGCGCCGGACTCTGCGGAATCTGCAAATGAGCTTCGAGCGCTTGCAGGAGCCCGTGAGAGCGGCCGAAGTGGCGCTGCTGCTCAGTATTCTGGAGTAGAGTCGCCTACTTGCGTCTCTACAACAGCATTTTGTGTTGCAGAAACAGCGGTTTGTGTAGCCCCGGCCGGCTGGGCCAATCAGACCTTTGTGGGGTGCTGGTCGTTCCGGTAGCCGAAGCAGCTCCGCTTCGGCAGCAAGACTCCTTCTGATGAAACTCACCGATTTTCGCACCCTGGGCCGCTCCGGCCTGGTGGTAAGCCCGCTGGCGCTGGGCACCATGACGTTTGGTACCCCGCGTTGGGGCTCGGGCGACGACGTGTCCGAAGCCGTTTTCAATGCCTACGTGGAGGCGGGCGGCAACTTTGTGGATACCGCCGACGTGTACTCGGGCGGCAAAAGCGAGGAAATGCTGGGCGGCTACGTCGCCGGCCGCCACCTGCGCGACCAGCTGGTGCTGGCCACCAAGTTCAGCTTCGGCGGGCAGGCCGGCAACCCCAATGTGGGCGGCAACGGCCGCAAAAACATCCACCGCGCGCTGGAAGGCTCGCTGCGCCGCCTGAAAACCGACTACGTCGACCTGTACTGGCTGCACGCCTACGACGGCGTGACGCCCGTGGAAGAGGTGCTGCAAACCCTCGGCGACCTGGTGCGGGCCGGCCGCATCCGCTACTTCGGCTTCTCCAACGTGCCGGCCTGGTACGCCACCAAAGCCGCCACGCTGTCCGCCGCCCACGGCGTGCCCGGCCCCGTGGCCCTGCAAATGGAATACTCGCTGGTGGCCCGCCGCATCGAGGCCGAACACGTGCCCGCCGCCCTCAATTTGGGCCTGGGCATCACGCCGTGGAGCCCGCTGGCAGCCGGTTTTCTGGCCGGCAAGTATGCGCGGGAAGGAGCCGGAGCCAGCGGCGAGGGCCGCCTCACCGGCCCCAACCCTTTCGGCAATATGAAATTTACCGACCACAACTGGCGCGTGCTTGATGCCCTGCGGCCGGTGGCGGCCGAGCTGGACCGGCCGCTGGCGCAGGTAGCGCTGGCGTGGGCAACGGCCCAGCCCGGCATTTCCTCGCTCATTGTGGGGGCCAGCAAGGTGGCGCAGCTGCACGACAGCCTGGCTTCGCTTGATATTCAGCTGAGCCCCGCGCAGCTGAAGGCGCTGGATGATGCCAGTATTCTCGACCCGTTGCAGGACCGGGTGTGGCCCATGCTGAAGCGCGCCGTGTTTGGCGGCGGCAGCGTGCAGGGCTGGCAGTAGCCGCGTTGTGTATTGCCCGCCTGCTGGCGGGGGCGGGCCTTCGTGCTGTAAAATAAGAGGCCTGCTTTCAGGGTCTTGGTAACAGCATTGGAACGGCCTTTCAGTAGAGGTGCAAATGCCTGCGGTAGCTCACCACCACTTTAAAAATAAAACCGGCTTCACGCTGGCCGCCTTCCGGCACGGAAGCCGGCTCATTGGGGCCGAAAAATGAATAGCCCCGCCGCTATCTCAGCGACGGGGCTACTGCTTTTGTCAAGCGCAGAATTGGCAAGCGACTAGCCCAATTACCGCTTAATCAGGCAGCCGGCGGCGCGCTTATCGGCAACGCCGGCGGGGCGGCCGGCCAGCACGTTTTCGAGCACCTGTTTCAGGTAGGCTTGCTGCACGCTGCCCGCCACCTGGGGGTTGTCGTCGATGGCCCCGCGGTAGCGGATGGCGAAGCCGTTGCCGGAAGGCTCCAGCACCACGGCCTCGGCGGTTTTGCTCACGCCCAGCATGTCGGCCACTTTCTGGCTGGCATCGGTGAGGGTGGGCAGCTCGACTTCACCGGGGGCTGCCGTTCCGGGCGCATCAAGATTGATAGGGGTGTTGATGAACAGAAACTCGACCCCCTTGCTTCGAAACGAGCTGCTGAGTGAGGCCAGCCGCTCCTGGTACAGGCGCGAGAAGGCACAGGCCGGGTTCAGAAACACTACCACCACGGCCTTGTTTTTGGCATAGCTTTTCAGGGCTACGTCGGCGTTAGTGGCCGTTTTCAGGGTGAAATCGGTGATGGTGCCGGTCTGGGCGCGGGCCACGCCCACGGCGAGGCTGACGGCCAGCAGGGCCACGGCGGTGAGAATAGAGATTCGGCGAAAAGACATGGCGGTAAGGTAAGGCAAAAGCGGCGCGGCTGACGGCTGGCGGCTACCCGGCGGGTTCGTGGCAGTACGTGAGCACGTAGCCGGGCGCGGGCTGGGTATAGCAAATGCGGTGCCGCGTCCGCGCCCCGTCTACTATCAACGTAGCCGGGATTTCGCCGGATGCCTGCGGGCTGAATTCGTGCAGCAAAAGCTGCTGGCGGAAGATAATGCCGCGCCGGGCGGCCAGCTTGTAAAGGGCCTCCTTGGCGCTCCAGAGCAGGGTGTAGTGGGTATCGGCCGAATGGAGCAGCCCAGCAGCTTCCTCCGGGGCGGAAGCCGCCGCCGCAGCTGCCGTGTCTCTGGTTTCGCACACCGCGCGGGCGTGGTCCCATTCTGTCTCGTTCAGGAATTTGCCGGCCAGCCGCTGCGCTTTGTCGCGGATTTGCTCGATGTCGACCCCAACCCGGCCCTCACTGGCCAGCATCGCCGCCACCCACGCGCCGGAGTGCGACAGCGAAACCACCGTTGCCGCCGGCGCGCCGGCCAGCCAGGGCCGGCCAGTAGCTTCGTTGCACAGCATCGTTTCGGCCGGCAGCGGCGCGGGCAGCTCGCCAAACAGCGCGTGCGCCAGCCGCCGCCCGGCCAGCCACTGCGCCTGTCGCCGCGCATCGGTAGTAACGGGCAGCAATGGCGCGTAGCCGGCCTGATGGGGCAGGCCGGCCCACAGCGCTTCGGGCGTTTCGGTGAGCTGCCACAGGCCCAGCACGGCAGTAGGGGAGAGGCGCTGAAGGGAGTGCAGAGGCATTGGTTAGTGGTTAATGGTCAGTGATTAATGGTTAATGACAAACATCATTTCGGATTCTTATCTGTTGTGGGAATTTTGCCTTGAACAGGCAGGAAGGGAATTCGCCATTTATCATTTACCACTAACCACTCACCACGAAGCTACCTTTGCGGCCCGCTTATGTCCGAAATTTTCCGCCCGCCCGTTACCCGTATTGCCACCCTGGCCGGCCACCGCGACGCGGTGTTTGCCCTAACCGGCGGGGCGGACAGCCAGCTTTATTCGGGTAGTGCCGATGGCCTGATAGTGGGCTGGGATGCCGCCCGGCCCGAACAAGACGGGGAGCTGCTGGCCCGCGTGCAAAACTCTGTGTATGCCCTACGGCACCTGCCGGGGCCGGATTTGCTGGTGCTGGGGCATAATTTCCAGGGAATCCAGGCCATTGATTTGCAGCAAAATCAGTTGACCCACGCCACGGCTCTGCCACCGGTAGCCATCTTCGAAATTGTGTATTCTGAGAGTCGGCAGCGGCTTTACGCGGGCCTGGGTGACGGCACCCTGGCCGTGCTCGCGCTGCCCGATTTCCGCCTTGAAAAACTGCTGCGCGTGGCCGACAAAAGCCTGCGCTGCCTGGCCGTGCACGAGGGCCGGGGCGAGCTGGCCGTGGGCAGCTCCGACACCCTGACGCGCATTCTGGACCTCGACTCGCTCGAAATGAAGTTTACTCTGGGCGAAAGCACCAATTCGGTGTTTTCGGTGGCTTGGTCCCCCGACGGCGCGCACCTGCTCACGGCCGGGCGCGATGCGCAGATTCGGCGCTGGGCTGTGGCCGCCGATTACGCCCTGGTCGATACCGTGCCGGCCCACATGTACACCATCAACCATCTGGCCTTCAGCCCCGATGGCCGCTACCTGGCCTCGTGCAGCCTCGATAAGAGCATCAAGCTCTGGGACGCGGCCACCCTCACGCTGCTGCGCGTGCTCGACCGCGCCCGCGCCGCCGGCCACGGCACCTCGGTGAACCGCTTGGTTTGGCCGGGCACCGAAAACCGGCTAGTTTCGTGTAGCGACGACCGCAGCCTGGCGGTATGGCAATTAACAGTTAACAATGAACAGTGAACAGGTAGTAGTAAATCTGCTAAATGCCCACTTATTATCAATTGTTAACTGTTCACTGATAACTGTTTACTGAAATGAAACTCACCGCCCTCGATATCCGCCAGAAAACGTTTGAGAAATCCTTTCGGGGCATTGACCGCGACGAGGTGCAGGCTTTCCTCACGACCATCTCGCAGCAGTGGGAGCGCATGGGCGACGAAAACCGCGAGCTGCGCCTCAAGCTGGAGCACGCCCAGCAGGATGTACAGAAAATGCGCGAGGTCGAAAGCAGCCTCTACCGCACCCTGAAAACGGCCGAGGACACCGGCAACAGCATCACCGAGCAGTCGCAGCGCGATGCCGACCTGCGCCTTCGGGAAGCCAAGCTGCAGGTCGAAAACATGCTGAACGAGGCCCGGCAGCGCGCCCGCCAGGTGGTCGACGAAGCCTACCAGCAGGCCGAGAAAGTTGTGGCCGACATGCAGCGCGAAGTGGGCAGCCTGGGCCAGGATTGCCAGCGCCTTGAGCAGCAGCTTGACAGCCTCGTGCGCGACCTGCACAACCTCGCTTCCGATGCCATCGACAAGGTCGAAAAAGCCCGCAACCGGCCCAAGGGCGGTACGGCGGCCATCCTTTCGCAGGCAGCGCGCGTACAGATTGGGCGGCCGTCCGAAGCGGCCGCCCAATCTTCGTCCGAAACCCCTTCCGCCATGCAGGTAACTTCCCCTTCCGCCATTTCGCCCGCCGTTGCCGTGGCCGCCGCCACGCCCGCTTCGTTTGCGCCCGGAGCCCTGGGCCGCGCCGAAGAAAAGCTGGAGCGCGCCGCCCAGCCCAGCGGCTATAACCCCAAGCCCGGCCAGCAGCCCGACCCCGGTGCCC
>JALYUI010000073.1 GCA_030853845.1 Bacteroidota bacterium
GGGCACCACTGGCTGGGCACCGATGCGCAGGGCCGCGACGTGCTGAGTGGGCTGGTTTTTGGTACCCGGACAGCCTTTCTTCTCACCCTACCGGCAGCGGTGTTGGCGGCGGCTTTGGGAGCTGTGGCGGGCGGCACGGCGGGGTTCTGGGGCAATGGCCTGCGCCTACCCTGGCCGGTGGTAGCGCTGGCCAGCGGTGCGGCCTGGTGGGCGCTGGGCCTGCCCGGCGCGGGGCTGGGAGCGGCCATCGGGGTATTACTGGCGCTGCTGCTACTCCGGCGGCCAGCGGCGGGCAGCGGTTGCCCGCTGCCACTCGATACCCTGATGCTGGGCACCGCCGCTACCCTCGATACCGTGCCGCGCCTGGTACTGGTGCTGGCCCTGGTGGCCAGCGCTGGCCTCACGGTGCCGGGCCTGGCCCTGCTGTTAGCCCTCACGTCGTGGCCCGGCCCAGCCCGACTGGTGCGGGCCCAAATGCTGAGTGTGCGCACCCAGCCCTTCATCGAGGCGGCCCGGGCAGCGGGGCTGCCGGCGGGCCAGGTATGGTGGCGGCACGCGCTGCCCCCGGCCCTACAGCCGCTGCGGGCCGCCCTACCCCTGAGCCTGGCTGGCCTGCTGGGCCTGGAGAGCACGCTGTCGTTTCTGGGTATTGGCCTGGCCCCGGATGTGGCAAGTTGGGGGCAGCAACTGGCCACCGTGCGGCAGGATGCCAGCCTGTGGTGGGCTTTCTGTTTCCCGGCCCTCCTGCTTTTCAGCAGTATGCTAAGTGCCATTAGCCTGGGCCGGGAATCGACCGGGAAGGACCGCGCCGGCCGCTGGCAGTTATTGTCTCTAAATACCCGGCGTTAGCCAAAAAATAATCTGAAATAGCTATTCTATTGATGTCATAATCCGACATAATTTTCGAAGCTTCTTCATCCTCAGCTCGTACAATCAAGATGGCTTCAATAATCTGTTAAACAGATTATTATACTAGTTTCATCTTTTCTAGTCGCGTATAAAATTTATATTATATGATTTAATTTTAGTTCTTTTGCAAGTTATTATCGCTTTGGCGCATGTCTGTTCCAAAGGCATATTGTCCTTTTTTCGGCTTGGTAAGCAGGACTAATATTGTATTCTCATAGAAGTAGACAGGGGCCAGCCCCGAGCTTACGCCCAATTATTCCTACCATTATTTTTTATTATCCTATGTACCTCCTCGTCTACCCTTCACTCAGCGAAACGCGCCGCCTCAGTGGCCTTCCCGCAATCAACCATCCTGGGGCGGCCCGGGTCGATTTTATTACTCCCGACGGCCAGGTAGTACCCCGCGCGGCCGGCGAAGCGGCCCTGCTCGGGCATACGGCGGTACTGGTGGGCGGCCTGTTCGTCGGCATCTGGTCGCAGATGTAGCCCCCTTCTCCCGTCTTCTTTTCTCTCACATTACAATCAACTCTCAAACCTACTCCATCTGGTATAATATTCTACTCAATCCAGTATCTACCAACTCGTTCTACCCTATTTTCTTCTACCAACTCATTCTACCACTCGCCGGCTACCCTGGCCGAGTTTAAGCCCGCTGGCTACCCCGGCGGGCTTTCTTTTTGTGGAATAGCCAGCCGCTGCTAGCTCCGCTAACCCACCGCGCCGGAGTCTGCGGGCCTTGCCCGAATCACTTCGCAAAATCAGCCCCTGCCCATGCGTCTCAGCCGACTTGGGCGGCATCGCTCTGCCGGCTCACCAGTTCGATGCCCTCGGCCAGCGCGTGCGGCTGGTAGCCGAGCTCGCGGCGGGCTTTGCCGATGAGGAAGCCGGTGCGGGCTGGCCGGCGCGCGGGCTGCGTGAAGGTGCTGGCATCGACTTTTTCAATCAGACGGGCATTGAGGCCGAAGTGGGCGGCTACGCGCAGGGCCAGGGCGTGGGGCGTCAGCATTTCGTCGCCGCTGAGGTGGTAGATGCCTTGCGCCGAATGCTTCACCAGCAGCCAGCAGCCCTCGGCCAGGTCTTCGGCCAGGGTAGGCGTGCGCCACTGGTCGGCCACTACTTTAATGGGTTTGCCGGCGCGTAGCGAGTCGCGCACCCAGAGCACGAGGTTAGTGCGGCCGTAGTCATGGGCCACGCCATACACCAGCACGGTGCGGGCAATGGCCCAGTGGCCGGGGCTGGCCTGCACGGCGCGCTCGGCGGCCAGCTTGCTCTCGCCGTAGAAATTGACGGGAGCGGGCACCGCATCTTCGGCCAGCGGGCCGGCCTCGCCGCTGAACACGAAATCGGTACTGAGGTGGGTGAGGTGCAATGCATGGGCGGCGCAGGCGGCCACCAGATTTTCGACGGCCGTGACGTTGTGCTGCCAGCAGGTAGCCTGGTGCAGCTCGCACTCGTCGGCATTGGTCATAGCCGCCGTGTGGATGACGTGGGTGGGCTGCTCGCGGACCAGCACTTGCTGCACCTGGGCGTTATCGCTCACGTCGAGGGGCACAAAATGCAGGTCGGGATATAAAGCTGCCAGCTTGTTGGGGCCGCGCGAGGTGGCTACCAGCCGCACGCCCGGCTCGCGGTGCAGCCGGGCCACAAGCTTCTGGCCGAGCAGGCCATTGGAGCCGGTGATGAGGATTTTCATGCGGCAGGGGGTTAAATGCAAATGGCCCGAATTCGTCATTCGGGCCACTCGGGGCAGCGGTTGCTTACTCGTACTTGTAGCCGTAGAGCTGGGTGATTTTCTTGCGCTTGAGCTTTTCGACCTTCATGGTCATCTTGGCATCGACGGTGGGATGGTCGCGCTCATTCTTGGGCAGCTGGGCAATTTTGTCGATAACGTCGAGTCCCTGGATTACCTGGCCGAATACGGTGTACTGCCCATCGAGGAAGTGCGCGCCGCCGTGGTTTTCGACCAGGTAAAACTGCGAGTAGCTGCTGGGTGTGCCGGCCGGGCCGCCGGTGCGGGCGGCGGCCAGCGACCCGTATAAATGCTGGTGGCCGGGGCCGAGCTCGGCCGGAATGGTGGGTTCGTTGGCGCGGCCGAGCCCGTCGTTGCTCGGGTCGGCATCCTTGGAGTTGATGTCGCCGCCCTGAATCATGAAGTTGTCGATGATGCGGTGAAAGCTGGTACCGTCGTAAAAGCCGCTTTTGGCCTTTTCCAGAAAATTGGCTTTGTGCAGCGGGGTGTCGTCGAACAACACGAGGCGGATGATGCCCTGCGTGGTAGTGATGGTAATCACCTCATCCTTTTTGCTTTTTCTGGGATGCTTGCCCGGCTTGGCTCCGGCCGAGCCCGCGATGAGAAAAAGAGCCAGCAGCGCCCAGCCAAAACGAAAAACAGAATGCTTCATAAACCAGAAATAAGAGATGGGATTTACGCAGTGATTCGCAGAAGTTATTTCACGCAGTGTTCCGCAGGGTTAAAACGCAGTGTCTCGCAGTGTTTTCTTTCCGCTACACTGCGTGGAAGCCTTTCCAACAGTTTTGCGTAAGTCCCGAAGAGGAAATAATTGGTTGTAAAACTACGCCGCCGGGGAAACTTCAGCCCCGAATGCTGCCATGCCATTACCCCCGGTGTTCGCGGATGCTGGCCAGGATTTCGCGGCCACCCCGGGCCAGCACGGTATCGGCTACGCGCACGCCCAGCGCGTGGGCTTCGGCGGCGGTGTCGGCGGTCTGGATTTCCTCCACGTACTCCTCGCCGCTCAGGCTGATGAGGCCGGCGTGCAGGCGCAGGCGGCCGCTTTCCAGCGTGGCCAGGGCAAACGAGGGGATGCTGCACCCGCCCTCCATGGTGTGCAGAAAGGCCCGCTCGGCCGCCAGGCAGGTGTGGGTGGCCGGGTGGTCGAGGGCCGCTTTCAGGCCGGCTTTGAGGTCGGGGGCGAGATTGGCCGTGCATTCGATGGCGATGCTGCCCTGGCCGGTGGCGGGCACGAACTGCGCCGTGGGCAGCGTGTGACGCACCAGGTGCCCGTAGCCCATGCGATGCACGCCGGCGTAAGCCAGCACTAGGGCATCGAACTGGCCTTCTTCGAGCTTGCGCAAGCGGGTTTGGAGGTTGCCGCGGGCTTCGGCCGTTTCGGCGTGGGGGTAGAAGCGGCGCAACTGGGCTTTGCGGCGGGTGCTGCTGGTGCCCAGCACGATGCCCGACTTATCGAGCGAAAATTTTTCGTTGAAGCTCAGCACCACGTCGTTCGGCTGCTCGCGCTCCAGGAAAGCCAGCAGCTCCAGCTCGCGCGGAATGCTGCTTTGCACGTCCTTGGCCGAGTGCACGGCCAGGTGAGTGTCACCGCGCAGCAGGCTATCTTCCAGCTCCTGCGTGAACACGCCCTTAGAACCAATTTTGGCCAGGCTGCGGTCCTGCACGGCGTCGCCGGTGGTTTGCATGGGCACGATTTCGGTTTCGAAACCGGCCTTTTGCAGCAGGCTGGCTACGTGTTCGGTTTGCCAGAGGGCGAGGCGGCTGGCGCGGGTGGCAAGGCGGATAAGGGTCATTTCAGTTAACAATTATCAATGAGCAGTTAACAATGCGAAGAAGCGCATCATTGGGCCAGGCGGAGCTGGCTTCCGAGTCTTAGCGAGCTATCCACGAACACCATTTTGGCGTTGGCGTTGCGCTCGATGTGGTAGTGGGCGTCGGTCAGCTCTTTGGCTAATAAATCGGCGTTGCGCGGGGTCACGAATTTGGCGAAGCCGGTCACGAACTGCTGTTCGCTGTTGGCGAGGTGGGGCACAAATTTCGGGTCGATGCCGAACAGCAGCACCTTGCGCACCAGGCCCAGCGAGTAGCTGAGCAGCTCCTTCTGGTTTTCGCGGCCCAGCTTCTGAAATTCCTCGCTCTTCTTCAAAATATCAGCCGCTTTACTGCCGTAGCTGAAGCACAGGCGCATCCAGCCGCTAAAGAATTCGAAGTAGTCGTGGTCGGCGTTGGCGTCGCGGCTGGCGATGGCCGCGCCCAGGCTGCCATCGGCCAGCTGGGCCACTTGGCGGGCCTTCACCTCCGGAATCTGGTACTCGGTGTGCAGGTAGGCGGTAATGTCGTCCTCCGAAAACGGGCGCACCACCACCGGCTGCACCCGGCTGATGATGGTGGGCAGCAGCTGCTCGGGCGCGTGGCTCACCAGCAGGAAAATAGTGGCGGGCGGCGGTTCCTCCAGCAGCTTGAGCACGGCGTTGGCGGCGGCCGGGTGCATAAGCTCGGGTAGCCAGAGAATCACGATTTTGAAGCGGGCCTCGAAGGCTTTCAGGCTCACCAGCTTCAGAATCTGCACAGCCTCGTCCTTGCTGATGTTGCCCTGCTTGTTTTCAGCCCCGATGTGCTGCATCCAGTCGTTGAGGCCCTGGTAGGGGTTGGCAAGCACGAAAGCGCGCCACTCGGCCATGAACTTGCTGCTCACCGCGTCCTTGGCCACCGTTTTGGTGGTAGTCACGGGCATGATGAAGTTCAAATCGGGGTGGGCCAGCTTGGCAATTTTCGTGCAGGCCGGGCAGCGGCCGCAGCTGTCTTCGGCATCGTCGGCGCGGGCTTCACAGTTCAGAAACTGGGCGTAGGCGAGGGCCAGGGCCAGCGCCGCGCCGCCCTCCTGCCCCCGAAACATCTGGGCGTGCGCCACGTGCTGCCGGGCCACGGACTGGCGCAGCAGGGCCTTAACGGCGGTCTGGTTGGGGATGTCGTTGAAAAGCATTTAAGAAAACTGCTAATTATAGTGACATGAACTCCGCCCCAGTTGAGAGAATCATCACCAAGCCAGTAAGTCCCAAAGCAATGAGCGTCTTCATTTGCCATTCCAAATCTTTTTGAAGTAGGCGCGACAGGAGTAGCATGGCAATCACGGCCAGTGCCAATCTTGTCAATCCTGACACCCAGGAAAATGCAAACCCCATTGAAGTATATGCAAGCAGCACAAAAATGCAGAATCCAATCAGTAGCTTGTTCATTTTACTTCCCCTTATCCCAAACCCTATCCTCAGCCGTCGCGGCAAAAACCGTCTGCATAATCCCCTGCTCAACGGCATCATATGGCAGGCCGCGCCGGGCCATCACGCGCTCGGCCACCTCGGCTACTTTGGGCAGCTTAAAGGTTTCGAAGCCCGCCGCCCCACCCCAGCTGAAGCTCGGGATGAAGGTGCGCGGGAAGCCGGCCCCGAAAATATTGGCCCCCACGCCCACCACCGTGCCGGTGTTGAACATGGTATTGATACCGCACTTGCTGTGGTCGCCCATCATCAGCCCGCAAAAAGTCTGGCCGGTGTTCACGAAGCGCTTCTCGACGTGGCTCCAGATTTTGACGGGTGCGTAGTTGTTCTTCAGATTCGAGGTGTTGGTGTCGGCCCCCAGGTTGCACCACTCGCCGATGACGGAGTTGCCCAGGTAGCCATCGTGGCCCTTGTTGCTGTAGCCCAGCAGGATGCTGTTGCCCACTTCGCCGCCCACCTTCGAGAACGGCCCCACCGTATTGTCGCCGCGCATTTTGGCCCCGGCGTTAATGTGCGAGCCCTCGCATAGGGCCAGCGGGCCTTTGATGATAGCCCCTTCGTGCACCTGCGAGTTTTTGCCCAGGTAAATGGGTCCGTCCTCGGCATTGAGAATGGCGGCGCGGATTTTCACGCCGGGTTCGATAAAGATGTTTTCGGCCCCGTATACGATGGTATGCGCATCGCCGATAGGCTGCGAAGTGCGGCCGGCAGTGAGCAGGGCGAAGTCGCGGCGGATTTCCACGCCGTTGCGCAGAAACAGCTGCCACGGCCGGTCAATCACCGTCACGGGCTCGGCCACCTGCTTTTCTTCCTTCAACCCATCCTGCACCAGCTCAGCAATCAATGAGGCTTCGGCGAGGTGGGCCGCTACCAGCAGTTCGTCGCAGTACAGGCCCTGGCCGGGACGCAGGGCTAGCACCTGCTTCACCAGCACCACATCGGGGCACACCGCGCCGTTGATGACCAGGGCCGGCCCGGTCACCACGCCGTCGGCGCACACCGGAAACTTGGCTTGCAGGTAGGGCTGGGTGAGGTAGCCCACGGTGGGCGCGCCGAGGTGGCGCTGCCACTTCTCGGCAATGGTGAGGATGCCGCAGCGCAACGCCCCCACGGGCCGCGTAAACGTGAAGGGCAGCAGGTGCGGCCGAATAGCCGGGTCGTCGAAGAGGAGAACGTGCATGGTTGGAAAGCTTCAGGCCGCAAGCTACAAGCTGCAGGCGGGCAGCAGGGGCCCCTGCCACAGCTCGGGGTGGAAGACGCAAAAAATCAGGAATAAAAAACTCCTGCCAGCTCTCGCCAACAGGAGTTCTATCAAAAGCTTGTGGCTTCCAGCTTGACGCTGATAGCCTGAAAGAAGCTATTCTTTGTTGGCGCTGTTCTGCTCTTTCTTGGCGTAGCGGCTGCGGAATTTCTCCACGCGGCCGGCCGTGTCGATGAACATATTTTTGCCGGTGTAGAAGGGGTGCGAAGCCGAGCTCACTTCGATTTTCACCAGCGGGTACGTTTTGCCGTCTTCCATCACAATGGTGTCGGTCGGCTTCATCGTCGAGCGCGTGATGAACTTAAAGTCCGAAGAGGAGTCCTGGAATACGACTTCCTGGTACTCGGGGTGGGTGTCCTTTTTCATATCGAGAGGTCGGTTTAACCGGTTGAACCCTGCCGATTTTGCGGAAGGGACTGCAAAAGTACGGCTTAGCTCCGGAATAGCCAACTCCGGCGCTAAACTTTTCGGTCCGCCGCTCGTCCTTACTCCCTCCGGTTGTGCTTGTTGCCACTGCGAAAAGGTTGTACATTTGAATCCGGCCCCGTTCGCGGGCTGGCTTGCTGCCCATGCCAACACTCTTACCCCTCCGCCGTCTGTATTCCCGCGCGGGCCTTCTGGCCCTGCTGCTGGTATTCAGCAGCGTAGTGGCGGCGTACGCGGCCACGCTCACGCTGTTCACGGCGGCTTATTCGGGTACGCTGGTGCGGGTGGAATGGGAAGTGGATGCCGAAACCGGGCTCACCGGCTTCGAGCTTTCGCGCAAGTCGGCCACCGAAACCAGTTTCAGCGTGGTGAATACCACGGCCACGACTGGGCAGCGCCGCTACCTTTTCCTCGATGCCAACGTGTACCGCACTACCGGCCCCACGGGCACCTCGGCCCCCAGCACGCCCTCGGCCGGCAACGGCCCCTACACCTACCGCCTTACCCTGCGCAGCCCCGCCGGCGACCAGAGCTTCACCACGGTGCTGGCCGGCACGCCCAGCGCCGTGCAGCGCTCCTGGGGCACCATCAAGTCGATGTTCCGGTAGGCTGGTTTGCGGTTGTTGATTATTTGCTTGTACCGACGCGCGTCGGTTTTTTTATGCCTTGTTTTGAAGCGCATCAGGCTGCCCAAGCCACCTCACAACCCCAGTTATCATGTCCATCCGCCTTTGCTTCGCTTCCAACAATGCCCACAAGCTCGATGAAATCCGCCCGCTGCTGCCGGCAGGCTTCGAACTGCTGAGCCTGGCCGACATTGGCTGCCACGAAGAGCTACCCGAAACCCAGGACACGCTGGAAGGCAACGCCCGTCAAAAGGCGGAGTACGTGCGCCAACACTACGGCGTCGATTGCTTCGCCGATGATACCGGCCTCGAAGTAACGGCCCTGCACGGCGCGCCCGGCGTGTACTCGGCCCGCTACGCCGGCCCCCAGCGCG
>JALYUI010000088.1 GCA_030853845.1 Bacteroidota bacterium
GTGGGCCGAATGCCAGCGCTGCTGTCTCGCTACCCATCGAGCAAACCGTGGCGGGCGGCGTATACGGCCATGCCCACCACGTTGGGCGCGCCGGTTTTTTCCAGCAGCTTTTGCCAGTGGCCTTCCACGGTGCGCTTGCTGATGAAGAGCAGGTCGGCGATTTCGGCGGCTGTGCGGCCGTCGCAAATCAGGCGCAGCACTTCCTGCTCGCGCTGGGTAAACTGCGTGGGCTCGGACAGCAGGGTCGATTTGGGCCGGACCGGCGGCTGCACGCCGCGCATGAGGGCCCGCGAGATGCGCGGGGTGAAGTGGTAGCCGCTCGCCAGCACTTCCTCAATGGCGTGCACCAGCTGGTCTTCCGACGAATCTTTGGGCAGGTAGCTGCGCACGCCCAAGCGCATCATCTGGGTGATGTACTTATCGGCCGCGAACATCGACAGCACAATGATTTTCAGGTCCGGAAACTCTTCCAGCAGCAGCTGGGCAGCCTGCACGCCGTCTACTTTTGGCATTTGCAGGTCGAGCAGCAGCAGGTCGGGCAGCTGCTCGCGGCACTGGGCCTGCAGGTCGGCGAACTCCGCAGCTTCGCTGATTTCCGAAACGTAGGGCAGCGGTTCTAGAATGAAGCGGAGGCCCTGCCGGAAAAGCGTGTGGTCGTCGAGCAGGGCAATGCGGGTAGGGGCGGTCAGAGTCGTCATCGGTAGTAAAGAAAGATAAAAATATTCGACTAGGCTAGCAAAGGTGCGTCCAGCTCGACCAGCATGCGGGTGCCAGCGCCCGGCACCGAGTGCCGGGCGAGGCTGGCCCCGAGCATCTGCACCCGCACGTCGATGCTGCGCAGGCCGGCTCCCGTGCCCGTGGCGCCGGGGGCAAAGCCGCAGCCATCGTCTTCGACCGAGAGGCGCAGCCGGCGGTGGCGGCGGTGCAGGCAAATATGAATGCAGGTGGCCCCTTTGGCATGCTTGAGGGCGTTGTGCACCAGCTCCTGGCAGATGCGGTAGAGCGCCAACTCCTGCGTAAAGGCCAGCGGGTGCGGGTAGTCGAGGTCCAGCTCGAGCGGAATGGTGTGGGTTTCGTTGGTCACGTCGACCAGGTGCTGCACGGCTTCAGCCAGCCCGTAGCGGGCCAGTACGGCCGGGTACAGGCTGTGCGACACGCTGCGCACATCCTGCACCGAATGGGTCATCAGCTCCTCAATCAGGGCCAGCAGCTCGGGCGACGGCACCTGGCCCGGCTGGCTCACGAGGCGGTTCACGAGTAGCTTCACCGTGGCAATCGACGAGCCGATGCCGTCGTGCAGGTCCTGCCCGATGCGCTCGCGCTCGCCTTCCTGGGCCTCGATAATAGCGGCCAGCAGCTGGCGCTGGTGGTTGGTTTCGGCGGTGCGCAGGTGTAGCTGCTGCTGAAACATGCGCCGCTTATACACCACCAGAAAGGCCAGCAGCGCCACGGCCGCCACCAGCATAAAGCCGATGCCGCCGAAGAGCAGCTGGCCAAATTCTAGTTCCGAGGGGAGAGCCATAGTGCCCGGGTGTAGCAGCAGTAGAGCGCCGCAAACAACAGCGAATTGATTGCCCAGATGCGTAACGTGAGCTGCTGCGAGTAGTGCATCAGGTAGTTGCTAAATAAGGCAATTTGCAGATAGCCGGCCGCATAAACCAGCAGCCCGGCCGAAACCCAGAACATGGACTCGCGGTGCAAGTGCGTTACGTGCAACTCCCGTAGCAGCTTGCGGAAATAGAAACCCACCAGCAGCAGCTCCAGCAGGCAGCTAACCACTTGCTGGCCGGGGCGGAATCGGGCCAGGTCGGCCCCCAGCCAGGTGTCGAGGCAAACGTAGGCCGCGAAGCCACCCACTAGAAATGGCAGCAGTCGGGTAAACCAGGCAGTTTGCAGCGTGCGGGCATACACCACGGCCAGCAGGGCAATTTCGCCCACCGCGTCGATGGGCAGCAGGAAAAGGTTGTTGCGGTGCTGAAGCGCAAAAACCACCGCCAGCAGATTGATGGGAATGGCAAAGGCCAGCAGCCAGGCCAACGCCCGCAGGTTGGCCGTTTGCTGCCGGTAGGTGAGCGCCGCCACCAACCCCGCCAGCAGCATGGGGACCAGCGACAATAACGGAATAGCGCGCTGCAGCGTCAGGATATCGAAGCTCATAAA
>JALYUI010000094.1 GCA_030853845.1 Bacteroidota bacterium
GGGTAGCACTATCACCACGGCATCGCGCACCAGCGGATTGGTACGGAGCACGGCGGCCACTTCGGCAGGCTCCACGCGGAAGCCGCGCAGCTTCACCTGCTCGTCGCGGCGGCCCAGGAAGTCAAGCTCGCCGTCTTCGCGCCAGCAGCCCACGTCGCCCGAGCGGTAGAGCCGGCCGGGGCCGAAGGGGTTATCCTGGAAAGGAGAAGCCGGCGAAGGGGCCAGGCCCCAGTAGCCGCGGGCCACGCCTTCGCCGGCTAGCCAAAGCTCGCCGGGCACGCCCTTGGGGGCCAGGTGGCCGCCGGCGTCCACCACGTAAACGGGGCTGTTGGCGATGGGCCGCCCCAGCGAGATGTGCGCCGGCGTCGGCACCGGGATGGGCAGAAAAGTGGTGAGTGAGCTATTTTCCGTCGGCCCGTAAACGTTGACGATGTGCAGCTGGGGGCAGTGCTGCTGCACCCGCTG
Organism: Bacteroidota bacterium; assembly: GCA_030853845.1. Classification (GTDB taxonomy): domain Bacteria; phylum Bacteroidota; class Bacteroidia; order Cytophagales; family Hymenobacteraceae; genus Hymenobacter. The sequence goes on from JALYUI010000094.1 coordinate 466, forward strand.
CACGTGGGCCACCGAAATTTTCTCGCCCCCGGTTATTACCCGCTCCAGACCGGCAAATACGTCGGGTTGTTGGTCGGCCAGCTGGTTGAACCAGGAAGTCGTAAACCACATCTGGGTAATGCCCTTGTCGGTAATGGCTTGCTGGAGGTGGTGGGCATCGAGCAGGTGGTCGAGGGCCAGCAGGTGCACCTGCCCGCCGTGCAGCAGCGGCCCCCAGATTTCGAAGGTGGCCGCGTCGAAAGCCAGCGAGCCGGTTTGCAGCACCCGCTGCCGGGCGTCGGCGCGGGCGTAGGTATTCTGGCACACCAGGCGCAGCACGCCCCGGTGCTCAATCATGGCCCCCTTGGGCTTGCCCGTCGAGCCCGACGTGAACATTACATACGCCAGCGAGGCTGCCGTGGCCGGCGCGGCGGGCAGGGCAGTGGTTGCGTCGGGCGCGGGCAGGTCGAGGGTGGGCAGATAAATGGTGGCCGCCTGCGTGGCAAGGGAGGCAGCCAGCTCGGGGCTGTCGGTGAGCACTACTGGGGAGCCGGTGTAGTCCAACAGCTCGCGCACGCGCTCCACCGGGGTGTGCGCCTCCAGCGGCAGGTAGGCCGCGCCCGCTTTAAGCGTGGCCAGCATGCTCACGATGAAGGCCGTGCCGCGCTCCTGCACAATGGCAACCACCGCCTCGGGGGCCACCTGGTGCGCCTGGCGCAGGTAGCCGGCCAGGCGGGTGGCCTGCTCATCGAGCTGGCCGTAGGTCAGGGTGCTGTGCTCGTCGGCAACTGCTACGGCGTCCGGCGTGCGCCGGGCCTGGGCCTCAAACTGGCCGTGAATGGTTTGCGAAGCGGGCACCGGCATGAAGCTGCCGGCCAGCGTCAGCAGCTCGGCGTGCTCGGTATCGGTGATGTAGGGGATGGCGGCGAGCGCCGTATCGGGCCGGGCCACGGCGTGGCGCAGCAGGTTGGCCAGGTGCGTGAGCATCCGCTCGATGCGGGCGGGGGCAAACAGCTCGGTGCGGTACTCGATGCCCAGCACGATGCCTTCGGCTTCCTCCGCACAGTCGATGGTGAGGTCGAACTTGCTGATGGGGTTTTCGTTGGCGTAGGGCGCGGCTTCCAGCTCACTTTGCCCGAAAAGGTCGGTGCGCTCCGAGCCGTTGTTCTGCATTACCACCAGCACGTCGAACAGCGGGGCGCGGCCGAGGTCGCGGGGCAGGCTCAGCTGGTCCACCAGCTCATCGAAGGGGTAGGCCTGGTGCTGGTAGGCTTCGAGCAGGCGCTCGCGCACCTGGGCCAGGTAATCTCCGAACGTCGCCTCGCCCTGAGGCTGCGTGCGAATGGCGAGCGTGTTGACGTAGAAGCCCACCTGCTCGGCCAGGTCGGCGTGTTCGCGGCCGGCAATGGGGCTGCCCACCACTAGGTCCTGCTGCCCGGTGTAGCGGTAGAGCAGGGTGTTGACGCCGGCCAGCAGCAGCATGAACAGGCTCACGCCCTGAGCGGCGGCAAACTGCGTCAGCTGCCGGCTCAGGTCGGCATCCAGGGTCAGGGTCAGGTAATCACCCGCGTAGCTCACGGCTTTGGGCCGGGCGAAGTCGGTGGGCATTTCCAGCACCGGCAGCTCATCGGCAAACTGCCGCAGCCAGTAGGCGCGGTGGCCCTGCATGGCCTCGGAGGCCAGCTGCTGGTTTTGCCAGTGAGCCACGTCCTTATACTGCACCGGCAGCGGGGCCAGCGGGTTGGCCTGCCCGTGGCGGAAGGCGTGGTAGAGCGTCAGAATATCGCGAAACAACACCTGCGTCGACCAGCCATCGGACACGATGTGGTGCAGGGTGAACAGAAACACGCTGCGTTCGTCGCTGAGCTGCACCAGCCGGGCTTTCACCAGCGGGCCGGTGGCCAGGTCGAATACCGTTTCGGCGTCGGTGCGGGCCAGGTGCTGCGCGGTGGCTGCTGCGTCGGGCCGGCCGCGCAGGTCATCGACCTGGAGGGCAAAGCCAAACTCCGTGGTGGGCACCACGCACTGGCGCGGCTCCCCATCGAGGAGGGAAAATACCGTGCGCAGCACTTCGTGGCGCGCCACCAGTGCTTCGAGGGCCTGGGCAAAGGCGGCCACGTCGAGGCGGCCGCGCAGCTCCACGCCGTGCGGAATGTTGTAGGCAATCTGGTCCTGCTCCAGGTTAGCAATCACCCAGAGGCGCTTTTGGGCGTGCGAGAGGTCGTAGTACGGCTGGGCCGGGGCCGGCTCGATGGGCTGGTACTGCTCGGTAGTGGCCGCCGCAATGGCGCGGGCCAGCTGCTGCACCGTGGGCTGAAGAAAAACCGTGCGCAAGGCCAGCCGAACCTCGAAGGCCCGGTGAATCTTCGACACGAGCTGGGTGGCCTTGAGCGAGTGCCCCCCGATTTCAAAGAAATTGTCCGTGGTGCCTACCTGCGTCAGGTCCAGCAGCTCCTGCCAGATGGCCACGAGCTGGGCTTCGACATCGGTGGTCGGGGCCACGCTGGTGCGTTCGGCGCGCAGGCGGTGCGCTTCGGCATCGGGCAGCGCGCGCTTGTCCAGCTTGCCGTTGGGGGTGAGGGGCAGGGCACGCACCGGCACGTAGCAGGCGGGCAGCATGTACTCGGGCAGCTGGCTTTTGAGGTGCTCCTGCAGCTCGGCCAGGGTCACGGGCGCATCGGCCGCGAAGTACACCACCAGCTGGGGCTGGCCATCGGCCTCGCGCACCAGCGCCACGGCGTCGCGCACGGGGCCATACTGCTTCAGGGTTTCGGAAATTTCGTCCAGCTCCACGCGGAAGCCCCGGATTTTCACCTGGTTGTCGATGCGGCCCGAGAAGGCCAGCGTGCCGTCGGGCAGCCAGCGGCCCTGGTCGCCGGTTTTATACAGATGGCCTTCGCCAAAAGGGTTGTCGATGAACTTGGCAGCTGTCAGCTCCGGGCGGTTGTAGTAGCCGTGGCCCACCCCAATGCCGCCGATGCAAATCTGGCCCGACACGCCAATGGGCAGCAGGCGGTTCTGCGCGTCGAGCACGTAAATGCGCTGGTTGTCGAAGGGCGTGCCCACCACCGGGCGCAGCGCGAAGTCTTCCAGCGTATCGTTGGTCAGCCAGTGCGCTACCGAGCCGATGGTGGCTTCCGTGGCCCCGTAGTGGTTGCCGAGCACCGCCTCGGGGTAGTGCCCGAGGTACTTGCGTAGGTTTTTGACGTTGATGGTTTCGCCGCCCTGCTTGATGATGCGCACCGAGCGGCAGGCATCGGTATCCTCGTCGAAAGTGCGCGAATTCACCAGCACACCAAACGTGGAAGGCACCATTTTGAGGAAGGTCACGCCTTCCTGCTTGATGTAGGCCAGGGTTTTGTCGGGGTCGAAGAAGCTGTCGGTGGGTACGTGCAGGGTGCCGCCCGAAGTCAGCGTGGCCCAGATGTAGCTGTAGCAGCCGTCGAAGCTGTACGAGTTGAGCAGCATGGTGCTGTCGGCCGGCGTGAGGCCGAACTGCCGGCGAAACCAGTTCACGTGGTTGGCCAGCGAAAGGTGGTACACCATCGCGCCCTTGGGCTTGCCGGTGGTGCCCGAGGTGTAAATCATGTAGGCCAGGTCGAAATCGGCCAGCTGCCGGGGCAGGGGGCTGCGGGGCTGCGCCTGGCAGTCAGCCAGCGCAAACAGGCGGCTGCCCGCGCCCGCCAGCCCGGCCGTGCACAGCTCCGTTTCGGTGAGCACCAGGCGGCACTCGCTGTCCTCGATGAAGAACTGAATGCGCTCGGGGGGCGAGCTCAGGTCAATCGGAATGTACCAGCCCCCGGCCTTCAGAATGCCGATGATGCCGATGATGATGCGCTCGGAGCGGTTCACCATCACGGCCACTTTTTCCTGGTGTTGCAGGCCGCACTCGTGGCGCAGGTAGTGGGCCACCTGGTTGCCGCGCTCATTCAGCTCGCGGTACGTCAGGGTCAGGCCGTCGCTTTTTACGGCAATGGCGTCGGGGGTAGCGGCGGCCTGCTGCTCAAACTGCTCGATGACCGAGGCCGTGGGAAAAGCCCGCTCGGTGGCGTTGAAAGGCCCTGAAATCAGTTCCTGGTCCAGGGCCGTCAGCGGGTTCAGCGCGGTCAGGGGCTGGGCCAGGTCGGCCAGCAGCAGCTCCAGGGTACGCAGCAGCTGCCCGGCCAGCAGCTCCACGGCGCGGGCCGAGTAGCAGTCGGTCTGGTAGCTGATTTCGAGGCGGAACTGCTCGTCTTCGCGGTAGAGGCTGCATAGGCATTCCACCTGGTCCAGGTCGGGGTGGGGCGCGTTCAGCGGCTCATAGTAGAAGCCGGTGGCCAGCGCCGGCGGGGTGGCGCACTGCGCGGCCAGGGCCGCGTAAGTGAATCCGGGCTGGGCCAGGTTGCTTTCCAGCTCCTGATGGATTTTGCCCAGCAGGCTTTTGGGGGAGTCGTCCTCGGCCACCAGCAGGCGGAAAAGCTGGAGGCCCGGCCCGGCCGGCGTAGCGCCCTGCTCAGCGAGCCGCAGGCTGGCGGTGGTCAGGAGCAGCTCTTCGTGCAGGGTGTACTTGTGCAGCAGCGTGCCCAGGCCGGCCAGCACCAGCTTATACACGTTCAGGTCCTTGCCTTTGGCGCGGTCCAGCAGCTGCGCGGCCAGCGCCGCCGGCACGGGCAGCGCCTGGGTAGCGCGCCCGGCAACACGCCGGGCCGGAGCTTCGGCGGCCAGCTCATAAAAAGCACTGGGGCCAATTGCCGTGAGCTTGTCGACCCAGAGGGTCAGGTTTTTATCCGGCGAAGTAAGCAATTTGGTCATGGTTGTCAATAGCTTAAAGAAAGAGAAGGGGCGTTGGCAAGGGCCGGCCGGGTCAGGCGAAGTCGTCGGCCAGGCTCACGGCCAGCGGCTGCGGCGCGGCGGCCGGGCGCAGGGCCTGCCGGGGCTCCTGCACCACCCGCCGGGCCAGGGCCAGCAAATCGTCGCCAAAGCCGGCGGCACTGCTGGCCCGGAAGAGGTCGGTGCTGTAAGTCAGCTCGACGGCAATGGCCCCGGAGGGCAGGCTCTGAAAAGCCAGGGTCAGGTCGTACTTATTGAAGCGCTCCGGCCCGTTGTGCTGCCAGTCGTCGAAGCGCAGGCCCGTAGCGCCGTCGTCCTCATCGGCCAGCTCGAAGCCGTCGAGGTAGGTCAGCATCACGTCGAAGAGCAGGTTGCGGCTCAGGTCGCGCCGGAGCTGGAGCTTCTCCACCAGCAGGTCGAAGGGATAGTGCTGGTGCTCGAAAGCCGCCAGCGTATCCTGCCGCACGGCGGCCAGCAAGCCCGTGAAATCGGTCACGCTCGCCCGGCTCGTATGCAGGGCCAGCACGTTCACGTAGCAGCCAATCTGGGCGGCCAGCTCGGGCAGCTCGCGGCCAGCGGTGGTGGTGCCCACCGTCAGGTCGCCGGGCAGGTACAGGGTCAGCCAGGCTTTTACCAGGGCTTGCAGGCCCATAAACAGGCTGGCGTCCCCGGCTTGGCACAGGGCGCGCAGGCCGGTGGCCAGGGCCGGTTCCAGCTCGAAGGGCAGCGTGGCGCTGGCGTAGCTGCGCACCAGGGTGCGGGCAAAATCCAGGGGCAGCTCGGGCCGTTCAGGCGCGGCATCCAGCTTGGCCAGCCAGTAGTGTTCGGCCCGCTGCGCGGCCTCACCAGTCAGCAGCTGGTTGTGCCAGGCGGCGTAGTCCTTGTATTGCATGGGCAGCGCCGGCAGCGTCGGACCCTGCTGGCTGGCGGCAGCGTAGTGCGCTGCCAGCTCCTGCAACAGCTGCTGCACCGACCACCCATCGCCCACAATGTGGTGCAGGTTGAGCAGCAATACGTGGCGGCCGCTGGCACTGAGCAGGCGCAGGCGCAGCAGCGGCAATTGGTCGAGGTTGAATTCGTGCTGCTCTTCGGCTTGCAGCGCCCGGCGCACGGCCGCGTCGAAGTCGGCCGCATCCGCCACGGGCGTCAGCGCCAGGGCGACGGGGCTTTGGTCGGCCGGGGCGAGGTGCTGGTAGGGCTGGCCATCTTCTTCGATGAAGTAGGTGCGCAGGATTTCGTGGCGCGCCACCAGCCGCCGCACCGCTTCGGCCAGGGCCGCCGCGTCGAGGTGGGCGGGCAATTCGTAGGCCCCAATGATGTTGTAGGCCGCGCGCTCCACTTCGAGCTGGTCCATAATCCAGAGGCGCTTTTGGGCCCGCGACACGGCGTAGCGCGGGGCTGGCGCTACCGGCGCAATGGTGCTGACCGGCGCGGCGGGCGTCTGGTCGATAACGCTGGCGAAAACCTGCACGCTGGGGTGCTGGAAGAAAACCGCCAGCCCCAGCTGGCGGCCCAGCTGCTCCTGCACGCGGGCCAGAATGCGCACGGCCTTGAGCGAGTTGCCGCCGATATCAAAGAAATTGTCGGTCGTGCTGATGCCATTGCGGCCCAGCACGCTTTCCCAGATGGCCAATAGCGCGTCTTCCGTGGCCGAAGCCGGCAGCACGAGCTGACCGGTAGCCCAGACGGGCGGGGGCAGGGCGCGGCGGTCGAGCTTGCCGCTGGCCGTGAGCGGCAGGGCGGGCAGGGCCAGCAGGGCGGCCGGCACCAGGTAGGCCGGCAGCTGGGCCTGCAAAAAGCGCCGCAGCTC
>JALYUI010000122.1 GCA_030853845.1 Bacteroidota bacterium
CGCCCATCCGGCCCATGCACCCCGGCCGTTGGGCTCCGTTGGGGCCGCACGCGGAATACCTGGTTCTCGACCGGCCCGATTGTCAGGATTGCCGCGCCCGGCCCGCCGCCTGCACCTGCATCCGTGCCCTCGAGCCGCTGGCCGTGGCCGCCCGCGTGCTCGCCTGGGAGCCGCTGCCGGTCGAATAATAAATTGCTTTGGCCGATGAATACTACGGTATTCAGCTAGTTAAGTGGCCGCAGGGCGAAGCGGGTGCAACCTATGCGTCGGCGCATTCCGTACATCGAACAATGCGCCGCACGCCGGCGGTCAGGGGTGCAGCCATTCCGGGCCGCAGCCAGGCCGTATGGCGGGCGGCTTTGGCACGAAGCAACCTCGCCCTGATACCTCCCGAATAGCCTGCATAGTGCCACCTGATTCGCTTAATTCCCTATTCTTTTCGTAGGTTTCGGCCTATAATTTCCCCAGCCCCAGTATGAGCGATTCTCCCGAACGGGTCAAACTAAGCAAAGAGGAAAAGGACCGGCGCTTTCAGGCCGAGCTCATGCCCGTGCTCGACCCGCTCTACAACTTTGCCTTCCGCCTAACGCTCGACGAAGACGACGCCAACGACCTGGTGCAGGAAACCTATCTCAAGGCCTACCGCTTCTTCGAGTATTTCGAGCCCGGCACCAACGCCAAGGCTTGGCTGTTTCGCATTCTCAAGAATTCGTTTATCAACGACTTCCGTAAGAAAAGCAAGCAGCCCGCCAAGGTCGACTACAGCGAAATTGAGGGCTATTACAACCCCGACGACGTCGAGGCCGAAGGCGAGCTCGGGGCCTCGTCGTCCGACATGCGGCAGCAGTCGACCCGCGACCTTATCGGCGACGAAGTTGCCAGCGCCCTGAATTCTTTGCCAGTCGATTTCCGCACCGTCATTATTCTCTGCGACCTCGAAGGTTTTACCTACGAGGAAATGGCCAAAGTGCTTGATATTCCGATTGGTACGGTGCGCTCGCGCCTGCACCGGGCGCGTAATTTTCTCAAGGATAAACTGGAGAAATACGCCCAATCAATGGGATATGGCAATGACGCAATTGATGACGAAGCGGAACTAACCGAGGCTGAGAATAATTAACGTCCACAGCAAGGATGCTACGGCGTCTCTGCACTTCGTTGTTATTCACCTCCTTCCCGCATTTCTTTACATTATGGCACAACCATCTACTTCAAAAACCAACACGTCGGCCCCCGTTGCTTCCGCTCCGCCGGATAATGGCCCCGACTGCGAACGAGTGAATACTGTACTAGACCAGCTCATCGAAGGCCACACCGTGACCGAGGCCGACGAGGATTACCTCTACGACCACGCCACCGACTGCTCACCCTGCTTCGACGATATCCGGAAGCAAAAGGTATTCGTCAGTTTCCTGAATGAGCGCGTCACCCGCCGCCCCATTCCCGGCAACCTGCACGAGTCGATTCTGGCCCGCTTGGGGGCCGAAATGGCATAGTTCCGGCCGCCGCTGGCTAGCTTTGCGCGATGCAAGGCAAAATCATCGTGTTTTCGGCTCCTTCCGGAGCCGGTAAAACCACCATCGTGCACCGCCTTATGGACCGGCTGCCCGAACTGAGCTTTTCCATCTCGGCCTGCACCCGCGACCGTCGCGGCCGCGCCGAAGAGAATGGGAAAGACTACCACTTTATTTCCGTGCAGGACTTCCAGGACAAGATTCGGCACAACGAGTTTGTCGAGTGGGAAGAAGTGTACGAAGGGGCCTTCTACGGCACGCTGAAGTCGGAAATCGAGCGCATCTGGGAAACCGGCAAACATGCCATCCTCGATGTCGACGTGAAAGGCGGCCTCAGCATCAAAGAGTTTTACAAAGACCGCGCCCTCGCTATTTTCGTGCGCCCGCCGTCCATCGAAGTCCTCGAGCAGCGCCTCAATGCGCGCGCCACCGACTCGAAATCCAGCATCTCATCGCGGATTTATAAAGCCACCTTCGAGCTTGCCTTCGAAGACCGGTTCGACGTGACCGTTGTCAACGACAACCTCGATGAGGCCTGCGACAATGCCGAGCGCCTCGTGCGCGGCTTCATAAGCGGCGAGCCGTCTATCGTGTAGCTGTTGTCGATGAGTAGCTCCCGCATCGGCCTGCTCTTCGGCTCCTTCAACCCGGTGCACACCGGCCATCTCATTCTGGCCGAGCATTTTGCCACCCGTACTGATTTGGCCGAAGTCTGGCTCGTGGTATCGCCCCACAGCCCCTTTAAGGACGCCGCCGACCTGCGGCCTGATGCCGAGCGCCTGCACCTCGTGCAGCTGGCCATTGCCGGCAACGCCCGCCTGCGTGCCGAAGACATCGAGTTCAGCCTGCCACGCCCCAGCTATACCATCGCCACGCTCGACGCCCTGCGCCAGCGCCATCCCGAAGCCGATTTCGTGCTCCTGATGGGGGCCGACAACCTCCCCGGCCTGCCCCGCTGGCGCGAAGCCGCCCGCCTGCTGGCCGAAATCGACCTCTACGTGTACCCTCGCCCCGGCACCCCGCTGCCCGACCTGGCCGCCTTCCCCCGCGCCCGCGTGGTGGTAGCCCCATTGCTCGACATCTCGGCCACCTACATCCGCGAAAGCCTGCGCCAGGGCCGCAGCATTCGCTACCTCGTTCCCCCCGCTGTCGAAGCTGAGCTGCTGAAGCAGCGGATTGGGAGATAAAAGAACGTCATGCAGAGCGTAGCGAAGCGTCTCGCGTGTGGTGGTAATTCAATCGCAAGAAAAAGAATTAGTGGTGGCCCGCGAGATGCTTCACTGCATTCAGCATAACATGAACCGAAAAAAAGCCTGACGAATTTCGCCAGGCTTCCTCTTTTTTAAAAGGACTGAATCAGATAGTCATAATCTCCGATTCCTTCTTGCTGAAGACCTTTTCCACCTCGGCAATGTAAGTATCGGTCGTTTTCTGCACCTTTTCCTCGGCGCTCTTCACGGCGTCTTCCGAAGCCCCTTCCTTCAGCAGCTTGCGCAGCGATTCGTTCACATCCTTGCGGATGCCGCGCACCCGCACCTTGCCGGATTCGGTTTCGTTCTTGGCCTGCTTCACCAGCTCGCGGCGGCGTTCCTCGGTCATGGCCGGAATGTTCAGGCGCACGCCATCGGCATCCGATACCGGGTTCAGACCCAGGTCACTGTTCTTGATGGCCTTGGCCACCTCGCTCACCATGTTTTTCTCCCAGGGCTTGATGAGCAGCGAGCGGGCATCGGGAGCCGAGATGTTAGCAATCTGGGCAATGGGCGTGGGCGTACCGTAGTAGTCCACCCGCAGGCCGTCGAGCATGGCCGGGGAAGCCCGGCCGGCCCGGATACGGCTCATTTCCACGTTCACGTGCGCCAATGCTTTGTCCATCGACTCGGCCAGCTCATCAAGGTAAAACTGAATTTCTTCGTCCATTTTAATTCAATTGACAATTAACAATGAGCAATGAACAATTATCCGAACGGAGCTACTGGGCCATTGCCGCCACAAAATTGCTCATTGTTCACTAATAATTGCTAATTGCAGTTACGCTTGTTCGGGCTGGTTGCCCACCAGCGGGTTCAGCAGGCTCTGGTTGGAGTCGAGTAGGGGCTTGCGGCCATCGCGGCCGGGGCCGCTGCCACCCATGCTCACCAGCGTGCCCATGGGCTCGCCGTTGAGCAGCCGCTCCAGGTTGCCGGGCGTATTCATGTCGAACACAATGATGGGCAGGTTATTCTCCTTGCAGAGCGTGAAGGCCGTCATATCCATCACGTTCAGGTTCTTGCGCAACACTTCGTCGAAGGTGATTTCGGGGTAGCGGGTGGCGGTGGGGTCTTTCTCCGGGTCGGCCGTGTAGATGCCGTCCACCCGCGTGCCCTTCAGCACCACGTCGGCTTCAATCTCGATGGCCCGCAGCGAAGCAGCCGAGTCGGTGGTGAAGTAGGGCGAGCCGATGCCGGCCCCAAAAATCACTACGCGGCCTTTTTCCAGGTGGCGTACCGCCCGGCGGCGGATGTAGGGCTCGCACACTCGCTGGATG
>JALYUI010000149.1 GCA_030853845.1 Bacteroidota bacterium
CTGGGCATCAGGTCGGGGGTGAACTGGATGCGGTTGAACGAGAGGTCTAGCGAGTCGGCAATGGTTTGGATGAGCAGGGTTTTGGCCAGGCCGGGCACCCCCACCAGCAGGCTGTGGCCCTGCGAAAACACGGCCGTCAGCACCAAGCGCACCACCTCGTCCTGCCCCACGATGACCTTGCCAATTTCCTGGCGCAGCTGCTGAAAAGCGGCGGCTAAGGCATCAGCGGCTTCTTTGTCGTTTTGAAATTGAGCCATGAACTAATAACTGGAACGTCATGCAGAGCGCAGCGAAGCATCTCGCATGGGGTACTAATCTTAATGAATTGATTACCGTAGCACCCAAGATGCTTCGTCTCTGCTTAATGCGCAGAATGCTCTGCATGACGTTCAGCGACGCTCCATTATTTCTCCGCCACGTCCAGCACCTTGCATTGGGCGTATTCCGGCGCTACTTCGAGGTACACCGTGCCGCGATTTTTGGCAAACCACTCGTCGAGGGCATTGGTTTTTTTCTCGTTGAGGGCGGCGGCGGCAATTTTCTGGTAGTCCTGCTCCAGGTTGGCCTGGTGGGGCGCGGTGTTCGATTTCAGCCAGATGATGCGCATGGCATCTTTGCCGTCGTCGGTGCGGTAGGGCAGCGGCGGAGTGATGTGGCCCACCTTCATGGTGTCGATGGTGAAGAAGATGGCCGGGTCGAGCTTATCGAGGGGCATTCGTGAGCCGCCGTCGGCGCGGTTGGCTAGCAGGCCGCCGTTGTTGGCGCTCTGCTTATCGGTCGAGTTGTCCTTGGCCGCCTTGGCGAAAGTAATGCTGTCGCTCAGAATCTGACGGCGCAGGCGGGTAAGCAGTTTCGACGAGGTACTGAGGTCGGCCGCGCCGGTTTCGGGCTTGAGCAGAATATGGCGGGTAGAATACGTGTTGCCCTTGCGCTCGATGAACTGAATGAGGTGGAAGCCAAACTGCGACTGCACCACCGGCGACATCTGCCCCGGTTCCAGCTTCATGGAAGCGGCCTCGTACTCGGGCACCAGCTCGCCGCGCTTGAAAAAGCCCAGATAGCCGCCCTCCTTGGCCGAGCCCGGGTCTTCGGAGTTGGCTTTGGCCAGGGTGGCGAAGTCGGCCCCGGCCAGTATCTGCGCCCGCAGGTCGTTGAGCTTGGCGATAGCGGCCTGCTTGGCCTTGTCGTTCACCTGGGCGGGCACCACAATCTGGCCCACTTCCACCTCGGTGCTGAAGTACGGCAGGCTGTCTTTGGGAATGCGGGTGAAATACTGGGCCACCTCGCGGGGCGTCACGGCTACTTTGCCGGTGATGGTTTCCTGCATTTTCTGCTGCACCATCTGGTCCTTAATCTGGGGCCGCAGGTCGTCCTTCAGCATCTTAATGGGCTTGTTGTACTGCTCTTCGAGGCGCTTTTCGGAGCCAATCTGCTGCACGAAGTAGGCCATGCGGCGGTCAACCTCGCTGTTCACCTGGGCGTCGGTCACGGTCACGGAGTCTACTTCGGCGCGGGCCACCATCAGCTTGTTCAATACCAGGCTTTGCAGGATTTTGCACTTGAGGTCGGGCGGCAGGGGCTTGCCGGCGGCGCGGGCCATTTCCTGTCCATATACCAGCTCCACGTCGGAGCGCAGCACAATCTGGTTGTCCACCTTCACGATAATGCCATCGAGCAGCTCCTGCCCCTTGGGGCGGCTGATACCCAACTGGGCCCACGAGGCGGGCGCGAGGCCCAGTAACAGGAGCAGCGTCAGCAGCGCCGGCGCGGCGGCACGTTTCATCTTCACAAACATAGTGTCTTCCTAAAAAGCCCGCGGCAGGTGCCGGGGCCGGGGTCATTGGCGGTACAACGCACCAACGACCATACAAATTTCACCATAAATCCGTCGGCGGACAATTTAACAGAGTCAGGGACGGGGCGGAGGGTTGCAGTCGTAAAGCAGTGAACAGCTAACAGTGAGCAGTTAACAGCGCGGTTCGGTGCCTGCAATGCTCTCTGTCAACTGCTCACTGTTAACTATTTACTGCTTTTATTTGGTTATCAGTTTATTCACTTCGGCCTCGTTCACTTTCACGGGGCGGGCGGCGCGCATCTGCGTAATCCACTCCTTTTCGAGGTAGGTCTGGTAGTCGCTGGTGGCCTGGCCGCGCGATTCGGCCAGGGTTTTGGGGCCGGCGGGCAGTACGCGGTCAATGGTCACGGCGTAGAAGCGGCCGTCCTTGGCTTCCTCGTAGGTGCCCGGGCCTTTGCCCATCAGGTCGTCCATCACCTTGTTGTCGCCCTTGGCAAACACGCGCTGGCTGATTTGTACCGACAGCGGGTTCTGCTCATTCAGCGCGGCTTCGATGGCGGCGGGCGCGGCCGTTACCAGGGCCACCTGCACGCCGCCGTCGGCCGAGGGCTTGGTCAGGTACGACTGCCTGATGCGGCGGGCGGCAATGCCCCGGCGGGTGAGGGCGCGGGCAGCCGAGTCGGCACGGGCGCGGGCCAGGGTGGGCTTCTCGCCCTTGCGAATGCGGCCCACGAGGCTCAGCTGCATCAGGGTGTCGCCGGCCATCCGCTTAGCCAGGTCATCGAGGGTGAATACCCCCAATTTGGTCAGACGGGCCATTTTGGGCACGAAACCAATGGTTTTAGCCACGTTTTTCGTTACCGGGAAGCGGCCTTTTTTCACTTCACGCTGCACCTGGGCCAGCAGCGCGGGGGTAGCGGCGCTCACTACAGTGCCCTGTACGCGCTGGTCCCACTGATACTTGGCCTGGTTGTCGGCGAAGTATTTTTTCAGGCCCACGGTGTCCTCAATGGCCTTGCTCCACACCTTCTCATCCATCAGCTGGAAGAGCAGGATGCCGTCGCGGTACTCCTTCACCAGCATGCGGTAGTCCTCGTACTTGGTGTCGAGGCTGTTTTTCTCGAACTCGGTCAGGCTCTGGTCCACGTACTGGTCGTAGAGCTGCTGCATCAGGAACGCGGGCTGGGCACCGGCGCGGGGCCGCTGGTTCTGCTGCACGTAAGTCAGGAAGTCACTCACCGGGTAAGCTTTGCCTTTGATGGTGAACAGCGCCGAGTTGTCGGTGGCCGCATTTTTGGCGGCCTTGGCCGGCGTGGCCGGCACGGCGTACTTAAAGCGGCCGGCCACCAGCGCCGTATCGGCTTTGCTGATGGTGTAGGCTTTGGCGGTGGCATTCTCTACGAACTGGTCTTCCCGGCGCACGCGCTTGAGGAAAGCAGCCTTGTTGAGCTCCGAGCGCGAGTCCTTCGACACCTTGCTTTTCAGGCTGGCCTCCATGTCGGCGAACTTGGCCAGGGGCTGCTTCTCAATCAGCTTGATGATGTGCCAGCCGTAGGGCGTCTGCACGGGAGGCGAGAGGTCGCCGGGCTTTTGCAGCTTGAAGGCGGCTTCTTCGAACGATGGAATCATGCGGCCGGTGCCGAAGGGCGGCAGCTCGCCGCCGTTGGCGGCCGAGCCCTGGTCTTCCGAGAACTGGGCCACGAGCTTGTCCCAGTTTTCGCCCTTCTGGAGGCGGCTGTATAGCTCGTCGATTTTCTTTTTGGCGGTGAGTGAGTCGGCCTTGGCGGCGTTGGGGTTCATGCGCACCATCAGGTGGGCTACCTTCACCTCGCCCTGGGCCATGCGCTTGTCGTTCACCTTGATGAGGTGGTAGCCGAAGCGCGTGCGGACGGGGGGCGAAATCTGTCCCACCGGCGTTTTAAACGCCGCCGACTCGAACGGATACACCATCTGCATGGCCGTAAAGTAGCCGAGCTTACCGCCGTTTTCCTTGGCCGAGGGGTCTTCGCTGTTTTCGCGGGCCAGCTTAGCGAAGTCTTCGCCGCTGGTAGCGCGCTGGCGCAGGGCCACCACCTTGTTGTAGGCGGCCAGGGTGTCGGCTGGCGTGGCATCGGGCGCTACCCGAATGAGGATGTGCGAGGCGTTCACCTCCTGGCCCATGCGGTCGTAGGCTTCGCGCACCAGCTGGTCGGTCACGCTCTTCTCCGTGAGGTAGGGCTGGGCCAGCTGCTGACGGTAGCCGTCGAGCTCGCGCTTGAAGGCCTGCGTGGTATCGAGGCCGCGCTGCTCGGCTTCGAGCACCTTCAGGCGGAAGTTGGTGTACAGGTCGAGGTAGTCGGTCACGCTCGGGCGGGTACCGTAGTCGGGGGCCGAGCTGTTGTTTTTGCGGTACACGTAGGCAAACTCGTTGGCCGGTACCGGGTACGTGCCCAGCATCTCGACGGCGGGGCCGGCGCTGGTAGCCATCGGGGCGGTGGCAGCTGGCTTCGAAGCCTGGCAACCAGCCAACAGCGCGGCAACGGCCGCGCTGGCATACAGAATGCGTTTGTGCATAGGAGAAAAAAGAGAGTCGAAGAGCAGCGGGCAGCAATGCCTTCGCCGGACGGACATAAAATTACCGGTGCGAAATTAACCAACTTTCCGCGCCGGGGCCAATCCCCGCAAAAAGAACGTCCTGCCACCGGGGGCGACAGGACGCAAAATGCTTGGTGATTGGACGGTAACAGCTAGGCCAGGTGCTTACTCAGGTGGCACACCGTATGGTTGTTGCGGGTAAAGAATTCGACCCGGTCCATGAGGCGGTTCACCAGGGCCATGCCCATGCCGCCCTTGCGGCCTTCCTGAATGTAGGCGCGCAGGTCGGGGCTCTTGTGCGGGCCGGGCTGGAAAATGGTGTCGCCGTTGTCAGCAATCTCCACGTTCAGGTCGTGGTCGTCGAAATCGAGTCGCAGGTCCAGAAACTGGCTCTCATCCTCCCCGTTGGCGTGAATAATGAAATTGGCCACTACCTCATCAACGGCTAGCACCACCTGGTTCACCACCTTCTCCGACAGCTGCCGGGCACTAAGGTAGTCGCGCACGAAGTCGCGCACCTGCTGGAGGTGGGCACGCGAACACGCAACGCGGAGGGTGGATTTCATGGGGGAATTATGAATTATGAGTTATGAACTGACGTTACGCAGTGCCTTCGTTTAGGCGCCGCCAAGGGTGTAGCGCGGATTTTGTAGTCGGCGTCCCCGCGCCGTGCGGGTTGTTTTAACGGCGCGGGGATGCGGACTACAAAGTCCGCGCTACTGACCGCTGCGTAACAGCAGTTATGAATTGTTCGAGCCGGTTCAACCAACTCATAATTCATAATTCACAACTCATAATTAAATCAGGCTGCTTCGGCTTCGGTGGCACTGGGTACAATGGTCATCAGGGCATCGAGGCCGAGGATTTCAAATACATTAAACACCTTTTCCTGCATGTTGAAGAACACCAGCTTCACGTTGGCATCCTGGAAGCGCTGCAGGTGCGAGATGAACACGCCCAGGCCGGCCGAAGAGATATAGCTAAGCTTGGCGCAGTCGATGAGGACTTTGCGGTAGTTCAGAATATCGGGTTTGGCCAGCTCGGTATCCAGCACAATAGCGGAGCTAGCGTCGAGCTCGCCATCGAGCAGCAGGGTCAGGGTATCGGCGGAGGTTTGCGTAGTAACTTTCATAATGAGGGCGATACGTCAGGCCAACAGCGGGGGTTGGGCCGACTTGAACTTAATAACGAGCAGGGTCTGGTCGTCGTGGATGGGGTAGCCGGCCGTAAAGCCGTTGAGGTCGTCGAGGATGTAGTTTTTGATGTCGTGGGCTTCCTGAAAATAGCTTTCCTCGAGCCGCAGTTTGAGGCGGTCTTCGCCGTATTCGTCGGTGCCGTTGCCGCCGCGGGCTTCCACGATGCCGTCGGTGTAAATCACCATCACATCGCCGGGGCTGTAGTCGTAGAACTGGTTCTTGATGTGCTTCTCGTAGGTATCGTTGCGGATGATGCCCAGCCCGAGGCCCTGCGAGTCGAAGTAAAACACCTCCTCGCGCAGGGCGTGGTAGTAGAGCGTGTGGCAGTGCCCGGCGCGGGCAAATACGAAGCCGCCCTGCTCATAGTCGATAATATAGAGCGAGGAGGTGATGAACGACGACTTCTCCAGGCAGTGAATGAGAGCCGTGTTGGCCTGGGCCATGAACTTGCTGGGCACCGGAAATTTGTCGCGCTCGTTTTTGGCGAGCGGGTTTTCCTGCATCAGCGAGTGGAAGATGCCCTTCATCTGGGCCATGTGGAAGGCGGCCGTGACGCCCTTGCCGCTCACATCACCGATGATGACGGCCAGCCGCCGGCCCGGCAGGTGCAGGAAGTCGTAGAAATCGCCGCCCACTTCCTTGGCGGCCAGTGAGTGCGAGCTGATGTCGAACCAGTTGTCGGTAGGCAGGTTTTTGGGAATGAGGCTGTCCTGCACCTGGGAGGCAATTTTCAGCTCTTCCTGGGTGCGTTGGTTGGCCAGCGAGGTTTGCAACAGCTCCAAATTCTCGATGCTAAGCACGGCCTGCCCGGTAAAGGTTTGCAGAATGCTCAGGTCTTCGTGGTGAAAGGTGTGCGGCTCCAGCTTCAGCAAATAGAGCATGCCGTAGTTGAAATGCAGGCCGCGCAGGGGTAGCTGAAGCAGCGAGCGGTACTGCTGGGTAGTATCCTCGAAGCCGGGCCGCAGGTGCAGGTCGTTGGTGATGAGCTCGCCGTCGGGCAGGTTATAAGTCGCCAGGCGCTGGCGCAGGTCGTGGGCCTGCTCGGGCAGGAAGTTGAGGCACAGCGTGCTTTGCGCGGAGTCGATGCCGGTGTGGCCGGGGTCGAGGTCGAGCCAGGCGGCATCGGCCTGCACGGTCTGGGCCGCCGATTCGAGCAGAATGCGGTAGACCTCCCCCGAAGTCTGGCCGCGCTGGATAATCTGGGTGAGGCGCTGGAGGCGCAGAATCTCGTTGCGGCGCTGCTCCACCACATCCGACACGGGCAGGTTGAAGAAGGTAACCAGCAGGCACACCAGCGCATAGAAAGCGGAGAAAAAGGCCGTGAGCAGCAGGAAAGCATGCTGTGGCTCCGGGGCCAACAGCTGCGGGTCGACCTGCGTGAGGCGGAAATACTGCACGAAGATGAGCACGCCCAGCAGCAGCCCCAGCTGCAGCAGCACGGCGCGCCATTTCTCGCCCTGGTTAAGGTAGGCCATCCATTTCTGGTGCCCGCTCAAGTACACGCCGAACAGGCCCAGCGCCACCACAATGGATACGCCGATAAAGCCCGGTGGGTCGACACCCATCAGCCGGAGCAGCAGCGTGGCTACGAGCAGCCACTCGAAAACGGCCCACTGCTTTTGCAGGCTGGCCGACGAGCGGAATAAGACCAGCGCCTGCCAGGCGTAGTGGGCCCGGGCCAGAAAAATAACGAACAAGCCCACATTGAGCGTGTAGGCGCTGGCCAAAAACAGGCTGTTGCGGCTGAATGCCGGCTGGCTCTGCGCGGCTACTCCCAGCAGGTGCAGCCCCACGCATACCAGCGCCAGCAGCCCCGGCCCGGTGAACAGGTGTTGAAGCAGCCGAACAAAGAACTGTCCCTGCAAGGGCGAGGGCTGGTAGCGGTAGTACAGGAACACGCCCAGCACAAACAGCCCCAGCGTGAGCTGCGTGGCCCACTGCGGCCACTCGCCCAGCCAGGCGCCGGCACCCGCGTGGCTAAGCGCACTCAGCAGCAGCAGCCCCCAGCTCAGCAGGGTAAGCCCAAGAAGAAATTGACGTAGGCGTTGGGGCACAGGCAGTAATCAGATGGAACAAACGCAAGCCAACCCACCGCGCCATTCGCGGCGCTCAACCGGCTTGCAAGATACACGCCGCCCTGCGAAATGGGGCCGCGGCCGCCGCATTCAAAAAGCGGGCCGCACCGGCAATTGCCCGCGCGGCCTGCTCCTCAACCGCCCCCGATACTAGCGGCTCGAATAGTTGGGTGCTTCCTTGGTAATCTGCACATCGTGGGGGTGGCTTTCGCGCAGGCCGGCTCCGGTGATGCGCACGAACTGGGCCGCCTGCAAGGCCTCGATGGTGGCGGCCCCCACGTAGCCCATGCCCGCGCGCAGGCCCCCGGCCAGCTGGTAAATCACTTCCGAAACATTGCCCTTGAAGGGCACCCGGCCCACGATGCCTTCGGGCACCAGTTTCTTCACGTCGTCTTCGGCATCCTGAAAGTACCGGTCTTTGCTGCCTTCTTCCATGGCCTCCACCGAGCCCATGCCGCGGTACGATTTATACTTGCGCCCTTCGTAGAGGATGAGGGCGCCGGGGGCTTCCTCGGTGCCGGCCAGCAGCGAGCCTATCATCACGGCGGCCGCGCCGCCGGCCAGGGCCTTCACCACATCGCCCGAAAACTTGATGCCGCCATCGGCCACCAGCGTCACGCCGGTACCAGCCAGGCCCCTGGCCGCTTCGAGCACGGCCGAAAGCTGCGGCACGCCGATGCCGGCAATAATGCGCGTAGTGCAGATGGACCCCGGGCCGACGCCGACCTTCACGCAGTCGGCCCCGGCTTCGGCCAGGGCTTTGGCACCAGCGGCGGTGGCCACGTTGCCAGCCATCACATCGAGCGTCGGATGGGCTTGCTTGATGGCCCGTACGGCATCGAGCACCCCCCGGGAATGGCCGTGAGCGGTATCGAGGCTCACGATGTCGACGCCGGCTTCGACGAGGGCGGCCACGCGGGCCAGCAGGTCGGCCGTTACGCCCACGGCAGCCCCCACGCGCAGCCGGCCCTGGCCGTCTTTGCTGGCGTGGGGGGCGCGGCGGCGCTTGCGAATGTCCTTATAAGTCATTAGGCCGGCCAGCCGGCCGTCGGCATCCACCAGCGGCAGCTTGTCGACTTTGCTGTCGGTGAGGAGCTGCTCGGCCGTGGCCTGGTCGATGCCGGCCGGGGCGGTCACGAGGCGGGCCAGGGGCACCATCACGGTGGTTACGGGCTGGGTGAGGTCCTTTTCGAAGCGCAGGTCGCGGTTGGTGAGAATGCCTTCGAGCACGTGCTCGGCGCTCACCACCGGAATGCCGCCAATGTTGTGCTTGCGCATCAGCTGGCGCGCATCGGCTAGGGTGGCGGTGGGCGGCAGGGTGAAGGGGTCCTGAATCAGGGCCGACTCGCTGCGCTTGACGCGGCGCACCTGCTCGGCCTGCGCCTTGATGGACATGTTCTTGTGAATGATGCCCAGCCCGCCCTCCTGGGCCAGCGCAATGGCCATGTCGGCCTCGGTCACGGTGTCCATAGCCGCCGAAATCAGCGGGGTGTGCAGCCGGATATTATCGGTGAGGCGGGTGCCGGTGTCGCAGTCGCGGGGCAGCACCTCGGAGTACGCCGGCAGCAGCAGTACATCATCGTAGGTGAGGGCCTCGAAGGCAATTTTGGGGGTTGCGGAATCCGCCATGGCAAAAGGGGTTGGGGGTTGGGGCCTTTTGCCGGACGAAGTTACGGCGGGAAGTTGGGTTGGAGTGCGGAATTATGCCAGATAGGCATAATTC
>JALYUI010000150.1 GCA_030853845.1 Bacteroidota bacterium
ATCCAGAATTTTGGCGGCATCGGTACCGTGAATGTATACGGTGTGCGCATGAACTTCCAGAATGGAGGCAACGTCAGCTACAATGTGATTGACAACAGTGCCAACGGTGGTGTGGTCAGCACCGACACATTCTACGGCGTGCTGTTTGCTAATGGCACCAATGCCAGCGGCACGGTAAACAACAATACATTTACCGTTAGCCAAGGCCAAAACAATAATACGGTAGCGGGGGTGCAAACAACGCTGGCGGGCACCGGCACTACCACCATCAATGGCAATACGGTAAACTTCAGCCTGACGGCCATGAGTGGCGTACCGCTTAGCGGCAACCGGTTTCTACTGCAAAATACCGGCGCTACGGGTACGCTCAACATGAGCGGCAACACGGTAAATTGTGCCCTCAGCATCACGACGGCGGGCTCTAACCTAAGCGGAAGTACCTATGGGGTACACAATACGGGCGGAGTGACGGGCAGCGCGTCGCTGACGAATAATACCGTTAGTTTCATGCTGGCCAATACCAGTACCAGCAACCTTTCTTCGTTTTGCAGCGGTGTGCTAAGCACTGCAACGGTGCCCGGCGATGTGCTGCTGAACAACAATAGTGTTTCGTATCAGCTAACCAATACTGACGCGAGCGGCACGCTTTCATCGGGGACCTACGCAATCGACAACGGGGGACCGGTGAGTGGCTCGCTTACCATGAGCGGCAACACGACCAGCTACACGGTACCGGCGGCCCCCGCCTCGGTCGGGTCCATATCAGGCTTCAGTATAGGGGCCATCAATTTCTCGGCCGTCACAGGCAACCTGAACATGAGCAATAATACCAGTATGTTCTCCGTCACGAATGGCGGAGCAACTATTGCGGGTGGTTCGTTGACTGGGGTCACAAACTCAAACGCCGCCGTGGGCGGCACGGCCAGCTTCAATGGCAATACCGTTGGTTTTGCGCTGGCTACTACAGCGGGCACTATCTCGCATGGGCTCGCCGGAGTTACCAACTCGGGCGCACTGACCGGTGCGGCAACGATGAGCAATAATACCCTGACGTACACCGGCACCAATCCGGGCGGCACGTTCAGCACCGGGGTCACGTGCATTGGCCAAACCGGCACGGTAGGCAGCACCCTTACCATCGATGGCAATACGCTGCTGAACAGCAGCACGGCCAGCACCGGGGGCATTACATTCATCTTGGCGAATGCTGTCACCACGGGCTTGCTTACCATCAGCAACAACCGCTACCAGAATAGCAGCACGGCCTCGACGGGCACCGTAAATTTTATCAACGCCGGCGCGAACTCTAATGCCCTGACCGTGACCGGCAACTACTTCACTGGTTTCAGTCGGAGCGGAACCGGCAACACCTTTGGCTACAATGCGAGCGGCGGCTCGGCAACGGGCGGCACACATCAGCTCGTTAACAATTACTTCACCAATATTTCCCTAGCTGGTGCTTCGCAATTCGTAGGCCTTTACTCCCTGACCAGCAACATCCAGAACTACACCGTAACCGGCAACCTGATTGGGGCACCGGTGCCGGGCGTGAGCGGGCAGGGCATCAGCACGGGCGCGGCCAACCTGGTGGGCATTTGGGCCTGCGGCGCGGCACCAGCCAATGCCACTATTGCGAACAACGTGGTGCAAAACCTGAGCGGGGCCGGGCAGGTGCTCGGTCTCACACTCACCAACAGCACATCGAACCCGGTGGCTACGACCAGCTCGCTGCTGGGCGGCAGTATTTCGGGCAACACCATCAGCAGCCTGAGCAGCAGCGGGGCATCGGCGGTGTACGGCATGTTTCTGTTAACGAGCACCTCAGCTACTGCCCCGCTCAATACCTTCGCCAATAAAGTGAACGACTTGGCTGCCACCGGCACGGGGGCCAGCATGGCCTACGGGCTGTACGTGGCCGGCGGCCCGACGCACGCGCTCTACACCAACCTCGTGAGCAATCTCACGGCCCCGGCCAGCACAAGTGTCCCAGCCGTGGCGGGCATCTATTCGAATGCTGGCACGGGAGCCGTCCTGAGCGTTACCTACAACACGGTGTACCTGGGCGGCGCGGGCACCTCCAGCAGCGCGGCCTTGTACCGGGCCGGCACGGGCTCGCCCACCTGGCGTAACAACCTGTTCTACAATGCGCGCACGGGCGGCGGCAGCAACTACGCCATTGCTACGGCCTCAACCACGGGCTTCGTGGGCTCGGCCACCAGCCCGGGCACCAATACCTCCGACTACAACCTGTTTTTTACCGCCGATGCCACCAAGGTGGGCCTGTACGGTGCCACCGGCTATTCTTTCGCGGGCTGGAAAACAGTCACCGGCGGCGACGGCAGCAGCCTGAGCGAAACCACCGCCGTGGTGCCCGCCGCCAGCTTGTTCACGAACGCCGCAGCGGGCGACCTCTCGCTGAATGCTGCCAACCCGGTAGCGTGGTACGCCAACGGCACCGGCACCCAGGTGGCCAGCATCGGCACCGACTACGCCGGCACGGCCCGCCCTACCACCGTGGCCGCCGGGGCCCCCGATGTTGGGGCCTTTGAGGTAACGCCGACCAGCACCCCGCCGGCCCTGACGGCTTCGGCCGCTCCGGCGCTGGGCGGCACGCAGGCCTTCTCGCTGGGCGGGCGCACGTTGGCGCAGCTCCGGTACGGCAGCACCGGTACGGTGCCCACAAGCGTGGTGGTCCGGTATTACTCGGGCACCAATCCGCCGGCGCCGTACGTGGCCACTGCGCGCTATGCCAATACGTATTTCGATTTCAGCAACACCGGCGGCAGCGGCTTCACCTACCAGCCTACGCTTACCTACGACCCGGCCCTGCTGAACACCATTGCCAGCGAGGCGGCCCAGCGCATCAGCCAGCGTAATGCCAGCAACACCGGCTACGGTACCCTCGCTACCGCAGTTAACCCCGCCCCGGTGCGGACGCTCGTCGGACCCGGGAGCCTTTCGCTGTTCAGCATTCTGGCCATCGGCGATGGCGAAGCCCCGCTGCCGGTGGAGCTGACGCGCTTCCAAGTGGTGCGTGAGGGCGAGATGGCCCGTCTCAGCTGGGCCACGGCTTCGGAAAAAAACAGTGCTTATTTTGAAGTGGAGCGCAGCACCGACGGCGTTGCTTTTGCGCCGCTGGGCCGGGTGGCGGCGCAGGGCAGCAGCACGCAGGCCCACGCCTACGCTTTCACCGACGACCAACTGGCCCGCACGGGTGCCGCGCTTGCGTACTACCGCCTGCGGCAGGTGGATGCCGATGGCACGGCTACGTACTCGCCGGTGCGCACCATTGCCCAGGTGCCCAATGCAAGGCTGGCGCTTTTTCCAAACCCGACCACCGGGGCGGCCCTCCTCACGGGCACCGCGCCGGGCCTGGTGGTGTGGGTGTTCGACGCGCTGGGCCGCGAAGTAGCCCGTGCTACCGCCGATGCGGCCGGCACGGCGGCCCTCGTATTGCCGCAGCACCTGCCCCCCGGCGTGTATATGGTGCGCAGCGGCAGCAAGGTACCGCTGCGCCTGCTGCTGAAATAGAAGGGAAGGGTCGGCCGCGCAAATGGCCGGCCCTGCTTTTAGGGCGGGGCATGCCCATGAAGGGCTGGCCGCGCCACTGCCAACAGCCCGGTAGTGCCACACTACCTGCGATTTTCCGGCTGCCATCCATGGTGCTGCGCGTACCAAGGCAAGGCCATTCTCAAAAGCAGGGAAAGGCAGCTTGCCGACCACGCCAGCAGGCGTAGGGCAGCGGCGCCGGCAAATTAGTGGCAGTTGGTGAGGGCTTTAAAAAAAATAAAAACCAAATGAAGCCATTTAGCCGTATAGCTCGACCATACAAACTCACCCCATTCTTAGTCTGATGAATACGAAAACAATCTTCACCGCCCTTGTCCTCACCATTGCCTGCTCGGCTCCCGCTTTTGCGCAGGACATGAAAACCAAAAGCACCGACGAGAAGACTAAAACCAGCGCCGACGGCATGACCGTGAAAACCAAGATGGCGGATGATGGCAAAATGAAGGTCAAGGGTAAAACCGAGGCCGGCGACAAGATGAAAGCCAAAACCAAGCCCCGCGAAGGCGACATGAAGGGCATGAGCATGGGCAAAGGCGTGATGGTGGGCGGCGCCATGATGACCCCCGATAAGGACATCGTGGACAATGCCGTGGGCAGCGCCGACCACACCACCCTGGTGGCAGCAGTGAAAGCTGCCGGCCTGGTAGAAACCCTGAAAAGCGCCGGCCCCTTCACCGTATTTGCCCCCACCAACGCCGCGTTCGATAAGCTGCCCGCCGGCACCGTGAACTCGCTCGTAACGCCCGAGATGAAGCCCACGCTCACCAAAATTCTCACCTACCACGTAGTACCCGGCCGCCTCACCGCTTCCGACCTCAAAAACGGCCAGGTCCTGACCACCGTGGAAGGCGAAAAGCTGACCGTGGTAAAAAACAGCAGCGGCGTAATGCTGAAAGACGCCAAAGGCGGCATGGCCAAAGTGACCATCCCCAACGTGATGTCCAGCAATGGCGTAACCCACGTTATCGACACGGTGCTGATGCCGGCTAATTAGATTTCGCCTTAGCAAAGCGCCCACAAAAAGGCCCGCCAGATATTCTGGCGGGCCTTTTTGTGCTTCTGCAGTACTGCTCACTCAATAGCCAAGCGGCGGCTGGTGGTGCGGCCATCGGCCAGCGTGAGGCGCACGGTGTAGAGGCCCGGCGGCAGGGTGGGCAGCGGCAGCGTGGCGGAGCCCGCCTGCGCCGCCGGCTGCTCCCACACCAAGCGGCCCAGGGCATCCACCACGGCGGCGCGGGCAAAGGCGGGGCCTTCGATGGTGACGCTGCCGTGCGTGGGGTTGGGGTAAAGCGTGTAGGCAGCGGCCTGGCG
>JALYUI010000161.1 GCA_030853845.1 Bacteroidota bacterium
CCAACGAGCAGCGCGTGCAGGAATATGGCACCGCCGGCCACCCCGACTACAACGGCCGCGGCACCCTGGCTACCGCCTACACTAGCTTTGTGCTGAACGAGTTGCGTCCATTCGCCGCGCAGCAATATCAAGCCTCGCTCGACCCCGCCCAGGCCGTCGTGGCCGGCTTCTCGCTCGGCGGCCTCTCGGCCCTGGACATGGCCTGGCACCACCCCGAGGCGTTTGCCCGGGCCGGCGCTTTCTCCGGCTCGTTCTGGTGGCGGCAGAAGGCGGTGGGGGCCGGCTACACGCCCGCCGACCGCATCATGCACCAGCTGGTGCGCGCCCGCCGTGCCCATCCCAGCCACCGCTTCTGGCTGCAGGCCGGCACCCTCGACGAAAAGAATGACCGCAACGAAAACGGGGTCATCGATTCCATCGAAGACTGCCTCGACCTTATCGGGGAGCTTATCCGCAGCGGGCTCAACCCGTATCACGCCCTGCGCTACGTACAGGTGGAAGGCGGCCACCACCATCCCACCACCTGGGGCCACGTGCTGCCCGATTTCCTGCGCTGGGCCTTCGGTACTGCGGCTGGTGTATCGTCGTTGGCCGCTCCTTTGCCGGTAGTTCGCCTGCAGCTCGACCCGCACCTGGCTCCAGCCCTCATCCTGCCCAACGCGGCCCCGCCCACTACCGAGCCGGCCCCGATGCTGCTGCCTGATTCCGAAGTTTCCAGTGCTCCCGATACTGTCGAACCGCCAGCCGCACCTATTTTTCCAATGTCACCTCATCTCCCCCACATGTCCCACATCCGTCCCGCCGAAGGCGATTACCTGCCCTATGCCCTGGGTTACATCAATCAGATTCCGGCCGGCCACGACCCGCTGGCCGCGCTTCGCACCCAGCCCGCGGAAGTTCACACCATTTTCGGGGGCCTCAGCGAAGCCCAAGCCGAAAAACCATATGCCGAAGGCAAGTGGACCCTGAAGGAAATGCTGCTGCATCAGATTGACAGCGAGCGTGTTTTTGCCTATCGTGCCCTGCGCTTCGCCCGTGCCGACGGCCAGGACCTGCGCGGTTTCGAGCAGGACGACTATGTGGCCCACAGCCAGGCCAATGGCCGCACCGTCGCCAGCCTGCTGGCCGAATACGATTCGGTGCGCGCCGCGACGGTTTCCCTGTTCGAAACCTTTGGCGAAGCCGAGCTGAGTCGGCGCGGCTCTGCCAATGGCGGCCCGGCCTCGGTGCGCGCCCTGCTCTACATCATCCCCGGCCACGAGCGCCACCACCTCAACATCATTCGCGAGCGCTACCTGCCGGTTATTTAGCCGCGCATCGGCAATTCAGCGAAAGTTTCTACCTTCGCTGCCTACAACTACCCGGCCCGCCGGCGCGTTGAAAACCCCGAAATTTAACCCCAAACCCAAACTTCTTTTCAATCATGGCCAAAGCTCAGGACGCCCGCAAAGAAAAAAAGAAAGAACCCGTCAAATCCTTGAAGGAGAAAAAAGCCGAAAAGGACGAGAAGAAAGTGGCCCGTGCCCGTAAGCAGGACTAACGTCCAGATTTTATAGGTGAACTGCAAAAAAGGCTTGCCAATCGGCAGGCCTTTTTGCGGTAATAAATTCCAGTAGTCAAATGCCTGTAAAATTCGGTAAAATACTGATTTATAAAGTGTAATATGGCTCCTTTTCCTTGTCATGGTGACGGATGTAGCCGTGCAGTACCAGCTTAATCAGGGTTTGAAAAGCCCGCCGCTTGCCAAAGTTCACGAGCTTCATATACTGGGCCAGGGTAATGCGCGGGTGGGTATTCAGGTAGTCGATAACCGTCAGCTCCTGCTTGTTGAGCGGAATTTTTTCGAACGCCGACCCTGGCTGCTGCCGCTCCAACAGCTTCTCGGTGAGGCCGCTGGTTTGCACACTGGCATCATGCACGCGCACGTAGCCGCGCCAGTCGCCGGGGGCCACCAGGGCGCGGTGCGGCTTGCTAAAGCTCTCGGGCACCGTCACAATGATGATGGCATGCCCGTCCACTTCTAATTCGTGGTATCTTAAGTTGGTCAAAGGGGCCTCTACGTAATGAGCGGCTGCATCGCGAAGCACGAAAAGCTCCTCCTCCACGTCGCGCACTCCCAAAATGCGGCCGGCATCATCAACCCCGACCAGTATCTGCCCGCCGTGCGTGTTGGCCAGCGACACCAACGTGCGCGAAATACGGTGCGGGTGCGTGGTCCTCTGCTTGAACTCCAGCACTTCTCCCTCACCCCGTGCTATCAGTTCGTGTAAATCCATAGCTAGCGAAAGTGCATAACGGGCCTGCATTGGACCAGCTACTGCGTAAAGTGTACCACGATTCCATATGTTGTTTCAACAACAAAAATGCCGCCCCGGAATCCCGAAGCGGCATTTTCAATCTGTAAATTCGGCTCACGTAACTAACTGAACGGCGAGTGTGCGCAAGCAGGAATGGGATACCCTAGAAGGGCAGGTCGTTGTCGTCGTCGCTGGCAATGGGCGCGGCGGCCGAAGGCTGGGCGCGCAGGGTCG
The DNA here is from genome assembly GCA_030853845.1 of Bacteroidota bacterium. Classification (GTDB taxonomy): domain Bacteria; phylum Bacteroidota; class Bacteroidia; order Cytophagales; family Hymenobacteraceae; genus Hymenobacter. The sequence continues at coordinate 2,532 of JALYUI010000161.1, forward strand.
GGTTCTGGTTTTGGGCTGCCGGGCGGGGAGCGGCCTGCTGCTGCTGGCCACCGCCGTAGCTGCCACCGCTCGCGGGCTCGATTTTCCAGGCCTCCAGGTTGGTGAAGTACAGCATCTGGCCGTTCTTGTTGAAGCCGCGGCCCCGCAGGTTGAAGGTTACCTTTACTTCATCGCCCATTTTGAAAGGGTCGATAAGGCTGGTTTTATCCTGCACCATCTGGAACTTGATATGCTCGGGATACTGGCCGTCTTGGACTTCCAGCACGAACTCGCGCTTGCGAAATTTCTCGCTCACCTGCTGTTCGTCAAAAATTTCGTGCAGCCGGCCGGTTACGTCGTATGCCATAAAAAAGGGGTGTTTAGATTGTAGTAGACTTGAACGTCAAACCTACGAAAAAAAACGCTAGCATCCCGCTGCCCGTTCCCTCCGGCTACCTTTGCGGCAGCATTTTTTCGCATTCTTACTCCTTATATATATGTACGCCCTCGCCATCCACGGCGGAGCCGGCACCATTGCCCGTGCTTCCCTCTCTTCCGCCGACGAGCAACGCTACCGCGCGGCCCTCGAAACGGCCCTCAATATCGGTTACGACCTGTTGCGTAGCGGCGCGCCGGCTCTGGCTGCCGTCGAGGCCGCCGTCATCAGCCTCGAAGACTGCCCCCTGTTCAACGCCGGGCGCGGGGCCGTGTTCACCCACGAAGGCCACCACGAAATGGATGCCGCCCTAATGGAGGGCCACACCCGTCGGGCCGGAGCCGTGGCCGGCGTGCGCCAGGTGCAGAATCCCATCCGCGCCGCCCGCCTGGTGATGGAGCATACCGAGCACGTGCTGCTCAGCTACCCCGGGGCCGACGAGCTGGCCCGTGAATACGGCCTGCCCTTGCAATCCGCCGACTATTTCTTCACCCAAAAGCGCTTCGACCAGCTTCAGGACGCCTTGGCCGCCGGCAAAATGCAACTCGACCACGCCGCCGACCCCAACTGGAAAAAGGGTACCGTGGGGGCCGTGGCCCGCGACCAGCACGGCCATCTGGCCGCCGCCACCAGCACCGGCGGCATGACCAACAAGCGTTACTCCCGCATCGGCGACACGCCCATTATCGGGGCCGGCACCTGGGCCGACGAGCGCTGCGCCATCAGCTGCACCGGCAATGGCGAGTATTTCATGCGGGCCGTGGCCGCCTACGACATCGCCTGCCTGATGGAATACAAAGGGCTGGGCCTGCATGAAGCTGCCCGCATCGTGGTCCAGGATAAGCTCGCCCCTGTGGGCGGCGAAGGCGGCCTTATTGCCGTCGACGCGGCCGGCAACCTCACGCTTCCCTTCAACTCCGAAGGCATGTATCGCGCCAGTCGGATAGCAGGAAGTGAGGCGAAGGTGGCTATTTATAAGGATTAGAAAAGGCTGCCTGGTCGAAGTGAGCCCTGAATGGAAACCGAAGCGGCTCAGCCTTCCGGATGGGAAAGCCGGGCCGCATCAGTTTATTGGATTCGTAAGGCTACTTCTGCGCTGCGTTGGTTTCCGGAATGCTATTTTCGGCGATTCCGTCGTTCAGGGGCAGGGCCTCTTTGCTGACGTAGAATTTGCGCTCGCGCATATCGTACACGTTGCCTTTAGCCAGCACGTGTAGTGTCACGTTTTCGACTGATAGTACAGTGCCTTTCTTCGCCGCTGCCGCGTTGTTGTGCTGGATGTCATGCCCATCAAAGATGATAACCAGGTTAGAGCCAATGGTTTCGACCCAGTTGCCCTCTGTGATTAACACCCCGGTATCTTCGCCCAAGCCAATGCCAATAAGCCTGGGGTGCAGGGCCACTGCCTCAATTAACCGGCCGAACCGGCCCCGCTTCACGAAGTGCGAATCGATGATGGCTGCGGGCAGCAGGCGCAGGCCGACCCCCATTCTCACGGCTCCTTTCAGCAGCGCATCCGGCACCGAACCTCCGCGAATCATGTGCTGCGACATGGCCATGGCCCCGGCGCTGGTGCCGGCAATCACGAAATTGGGCTCGGCGTAGTAGCGCTGAATCATGCGGTCGAGAAAGTCGGTTTCGCCGAACATCTCGCGCAAGCGCGACTGGTTGCCACCCGAGAACATCACCACATCGGCGGCCATCAGGCGCTCCAGGTATTCGGGCTGGCGGGTATCCTCCGGCGTGCGGATGTCCATGATGCCCACATTCAGGCAGTTGAGCATGGCAAAGGAGCCCGTGTAGATAGGGCCAACCTCCTCCGGAATCATCGAAGCCGTAGTGATGACTTCAATGCGCGGGTCGGGCTTGCCGGTTTCGAGTACGATGCGCTTAAGAATTCCCAACTCGAAAAAGTTGAGGTAATACTTGCGGCGGGTTTTGGGGTTGGGGTAAGTGCCCTTGTCCTCGTTGCCCCCGACGGCGATAAGCTTGCCCAGCGGAATGATGTTTTTCAACGGTAAGTGGTAATTACGAAGTGATGCAGTTAGCTGGCTCAGGCCCGAAGGCCGGTCCAATAACGATTTAGCGGCAAAGTTCGGGCCGGATAGGTAAACGAGGGCCAACTTCAAAAGTAAAGAAGCCGAGCGAAACGAAGCCCGGGCAATGTCTTCTACTATGGACTAGCACGCCAATCCGACTGCTGCGCCAGGTTTTTAGCTGCGGGCAGGCCGTTCGGCCAGCAGCGCATCGAGCGTGCCGGTTGCTACTGAGTGGTAGTTGGGGCGGGCTTCGGCGTAAATGGCCCGGGCGCGGTCCGGTCCGTCAGGAGTAGCCAGCAGTGCCCGGTACAGCGGAACCAGAAACTTGCGCCGGCCCACGTGCCGCAGAAATTTCTCCACTGCCGCATTAGCCGGCTGGTAGCCTGCCCGCAGGGTATACGGAAACCAGGCGGTGAGAATTTCAGCGTTGCCCGACCGGGTAAAACCGAAGGCCGCATCGAGCTCCTCCAGCTGCCCGATGGTGAGGTTGTCGGGTAGCCCAGCCAGAAAATGCACCCATTCGTGGCTGCTCCACGCCGGCGGTTGGGGCAGGAGGGCGGCCGGTGCCTGGCCAGCTTCCAGCCGAATCAGGGCGCTGTCGACGGCGGCGAAACGGGCCGATAGGGGCACCGGCGCGTTGGCCGGTAGGCCGGGGCCATCGACCCAGGCGGCCAGGTTGAGGCGGGCTTCGAGGCCGGGCTCCGGGTCGAGCAGCTCGGCCCGCAGGTAGTGCAGGAAGGTCGCGGTGTCCATCGCCCGGAAACTGAAGCGGTTGAAGTACTCCTTAATAAAGGCATCTAGCCGGGGCCGGCCAATGAGCGACTCCAGCGTCAGTAACAGAGCGCAGCCTTTCTCGTAAGCAATTTCAGTCAGCCCTTCGTCGGGGTCGCGGCCGGCCAGGGCCAGGTGCAGATGGGTGTCGGGGCTGGCTGTGCCAAGCTCGGCAATGGTATGGTGCAGGGCCGCCCGGCCCAGCACCTGGAGCATGTCGGCATACTCGCGACCGTACAAATGTTCCATGATGCGGCGCTCAAAATAAACCGTGAACCCCTCGTTCAGCCAGAAATCATTCCACGTTGCATTTGTAACCAGGTTGCCCGACCAGGAGTGGGCCAACTCGTGGGCCACTAAACTGGTCAGGCTGCGGTCGCCAGCCAGGATGGTTGGTGTTACAAATGTTAACCGAGGGTTTTCCATTCCTCCGAACGGGAAGGAGGGAGGCAGCACCAGCAAATCGTAGCGCTCCCAGCGGTAAGGGCCGTAGAGTTGCTCGGCTGCCGCTACCATTTGTTCCAGGTCGGCAAACTCGTAGGTAGCTTCGGGCAAAGTGACTGGTTCGGCGTAGATGCCCGTGCGGTGGCTAAGGGGGGCGAAAGTCAGGTCGCCAACTGCCAGCGCCATGAGATAGGCCGGAATAGGCTGGGACATGCGGAAGTGGTACTCGCCGGTAGAGTTGCGCTCCTGCGGATTCTCGGCACTCATTAAGGCCAGTAAGTGGGCCGGCACGCGCACCGTGGCCTCGTAGGTGAAGCGGATGCCGGGTGAGTCCTGGCATGGCAGCCAGGTGCGCGCCAGAATGGCCTGCGACTGCGTGAAGAGGAAAGGGCTGGTGCCGGCCGTTTGGTCCGGGGCCAGCCATTGCAGGGCGGCCGCTTCAGGCACCGTGCGGTAGGTGATGCGTACGGCCGTGGTGCCGGCCGGCAATGTCACCCGCAGGGCCTGCCCCAGCACAGCGTCGGCGGGAGCCAGGGTAAAATCGGCATTAGTTGCCTGGCTGTCCCCGGTGAGGGTTTCTACCGCCTCAATCGTAAGGTCGCGGGTATCAAAGTAAATTTCGCCGGAAGCCGGCAACCCGGCAAGCTGCCAGGTGGCGCGGCCTGCCAGCGTACGGGTAGCAAAGTCGATGCGGAGGTCAAGCTCCAGGTGTTGCACCCGGGCCGGGCTGCCAGCCGCGCAGCTGTGCGGGTCGATAAGGGCGGCGGGATTGTGAGAAATTGAGGATGCCATGCAGGAAACGAAATGAATAACGGATTAGGAATGAATTACAACGGCTTGTCCGGGACCTCAAAAAACCGCCAACGGAAGTCATGAGGCCGGTTGTGTGTGGGTATTGTATTGAATTGAATTACAAAATATTACCTCATTAAATGAGTATCGGGTTCGGCCGCCTGTCCGCCTATTCGACCGCCGGAAGTTACCTGGCCTATGCTGAAGTGGCATCAATTCAGCCCGGCCCCATTCCGTCCGGACCTTAAATTGCCGTACTTTGTAGCCGGACCATTGCCCGTGATTTCGAAACCTCAGCTTCACCATGGCAGTACAACTCCTGGCTCACTGCAACTACCAGGGCTATTGGTATCGTCCGCTTTAATTCTTCTAATGACCTTTTTCCTTCGAATAACTTCCTTGCTCTGGCTGATTACGGCAGTTGCATTAGGCTCGTCCACGCTGGCTTCCTGCGGCACTCAGCAATCTGGCCAGGAAACCGGACAAACCACCACAGAAGCGGCAGTTGCTGCTCCGGTCGAGGCTGGTCCTCAGCCACTGCTCGATAGCGTGGCCTTCATCAAGGCATTCCAAAGTGAGCCGAACTTCCAGGCCCAGCTGGTGCCCGCGCGTCGGTTTTACCGCGAACGGGGCTTTCGACTGGGGTGGTTTAAGAACCATCAGCTCGTACCACAGGTCAAAAGCCTCCAGGTTACCATTGCTAAAGCTTCAGAAGAAGGTCTGAACCCCAAAGACTATCATATTAACGAGATAAGCAGTATGCTTGCGCGACTTGAGCAGGTTCGGACCGACTCGGCTAAACGCAATGCGTTGGAGCAGCAGCTCGATATCGCCCTGACCGGCACCTACATGAAGTGGGCCAACGACTACTACCGGGGAATTGCCAATCCGCGCGATTCCAAGGATAAGTCCTGGATGGTGAAGCCTAACAAAATCAAGCTCAATAAAGCTTTGCTGACCTTTCTCGGCGAGCGCAAAAGCCGGTACAACTACTACGAGTTTGCCCCCCTGCACCCGGAATACGACTACCTGAAAAAGGCGTTGGCGGCTTACCGGGCACAGGAGCGCGCCGGCGGCTGGCCTACGCTTCCTGCCGGCCTGGCGTTGAAGCCCGGGCAGTATTCGCCCGCCGTGGCAGTTCTGCGCAAGCGCTTGTCGGGCAATGGCGCTGACGAAGCTGCTAATACGGCCCCAACTCCGGCCGCCACTTCCGGCCCGGCTCCCAGCACGGCCGCCCTTACCTACGATGCCACACTGGTAGCTGCTGTGAAAGCGTTTCAGCAGGATGCCGGCCTGAGCCCCGATGGCATCGTGGGCGGGGCCACCCTCAAGCAGTTGAACGTGCCCATCGGGACCCGTATCGACCAGCTTATTCTGAACATGGAGCGCTGGCGCTGGCTGCCTAAAAAGTTCGAGGCGGACTACCTGCTAGTGAACATTCCCGAGTACACTCTGCATGTGATAGAAGACAATAAGGAAGCCTTCAACATGCGCGTTATCGTAGGTAAGGTCCTGCACGAAACCCCCGTTTTCAGCGACAAGATGGAGTATGTAGTACTGGCCCCGTACTGGAACGTGCCGTTTAGCATCATCGATAACGAGTTGCGCAGCAAGCTGGTCGCTAACCCGAATTATCTCGACCGGCTCGATATGGAAGTGGTGAAAGGTTATGGCAAAAAGGCCACCACCGTTGACCCGGCATCTATCGATTGGGCCAACGTGACGCAGGAAAATTTTAAGTACACGGTCCGCCGCCGTCCAGGCCCTAAAAATGACTTGGGTGACGTAAAGTTTATCTTTCCGAACGAGAATGATATTTACCTGCACGATACTCCGCACGACGAGCTTTTCTCGCAGAGCAACCGCAGTTTCAGCCACGGCTGCGTGCGTTTGGCGGAGCCCATCAAGCTGGCCACTTATCTACTGCGCAACCGGCCGGAATGGGACAAGCAAACCATTCTCGATACCATTGCCAACCACCATGAGAAGTATATCACGCTGAAGGAAAAGCTGCCAGTTTATCTGGTTTACTTCACGGCCTGGGCCGATGCAGATGGCCATCCCCACTTCCGCGACGATATCTACGGCCTCGATAAGAAGCTTGCTCACGAATATTTCGACTAGCGAAAGCTTAGAAGCCGCTTAAGTTAGATTTTAAGGCCACAAGAACGATATAGAGACGCCTATTTGCGTCTCTATATCGTTGAACAACTCGACTCAAACAGAAGCTTCTTAGCGCTTGCCAGACTTTGGCTGTTACCTTAGTTGAAAGAATGATGCCCGGCCGCCCCAAGCTGCCGGGTATTTTTTGCTCCATATTCTGTGCCTTTTACAACTTAGCAGATGGGTTACAGTCCTCCTGCATCCGTTTTCTTCTTGAGCAGGATTTCTATTCTCTTCAGCAGCCAGGAAAAAGGAAAGCAGATTTCGGAAAATTCAGCTAAATATTTTTGATTCACAATTGTTACATTTCTCTTTTTATACATTTGTTACGCAGCAGCGGGTATTAATTTTGCCCGGGAATAACAAATGTTTGAAAAGTAATAACCGCTTTCCGTGGCAGCAACTGAGTACATTTGTAACTCAATAGAATTGTTATGGTAGAACGAATCCGAAATCTGATTGAAATCCGCCAGCTCACACCTACGCAGTTCGCGGATATGATTGGCGTGGCGCGTCCTGTTATCAGTCATATTCTTTCCGGTCGTAATAAACCCAGTTTGGATGTAGTTCAGCGCATTCTGGCCGCCATGCCCGAGCTTTCAATGCCCTGGCTGCTCAACGGTACCGGACCAATGGAGACTGATTCAGTGCAAACGCCTCCAGCCGTTGCTCATTCCGGGCCTGATTCTGGCATTACGGTCGCACCTATCAGCGTACAACCACAGGAAACAGGCCCGCTTGCTCAAGTACCCGTTCCCATGGCAACTCCCGCTGAAAAAGCAGCATCCCCTACTGCCTTTTCGCGGGTAAATTCTCCAAGAAAGGTTGCAACTCCTGCATTTAAGCGATTCACTGCCAGGAATAATGAAGGCGTTAATCCGGAAACGACGCCGCAGTCACCTTCAACTACTAGCGAAGCAGCGCCAGCGCCGGTTACTTTGGCCGCAACTTACACGTCGTCGCCATTACCAGCTGCGGACCAAAATGCACAAGCCGGGGTCAATATGTCCCCCCTGCCTTCTCCAACTGAAACCCTACCCACACCCGGGGCATTCTCGCCGGCCACCCGCTTGTTGCCAACTTCCTCAGTAACTGACGACTCTTCGGATAACAGGCCCACAGCCGGGGCGGAAAGCCGGAATCAGGACTTGTCCTCGCACCTGTTGGCTGGTTCCAATAAAGCCGTCCGCCGCATTGTGGTTTTTTACCACGATGGCTCTTTTGCCGACTACCATCCTGAATAAGCCCCTCAGCACATAGCTGATATAGTATTCAGCGGTCGCAACTGCCCAACAAAAAGAGTGGGTTCAACTCAATTCTTTGCAATCGCTGTCTCCTGCTTCCTACCAAAAGTGGCGAGGCCAGGTGAATGCGCAAAATGGCCATCTATTCGGATATGCAAGACCCGTTTCATGAAAAATCCGGGACCGTTCGTCGAGAAATAGCTGCTGTTGAGCCTGCTGCCAGGCTCGTTAAGTGCAATAAATTGCATGGCGGATATTGTATCCATTACTTAGTTGGAGCCAGTGCTGGTTAAGCAGGATTGAACGCTTGCCCTTGCTAAGTCTGACTTTGATGAAGCAGGCCAAGGCCAGAAGTTCAATTTGTCAGTATAAAATGTAGCCTTAATCAGAGACTAAAATGCCATTTTAGCCAAGGGCATACTTCTGGTAAGAGTAGTCTGTTGTTGCCCAGGCATCTGCTAAGTATCATGGGTTGCATGCGGGAAGTTTAATATTGACATTTTTTTAATTATAAAGTGTTGTATTTCATTGCAGTATTTGCGACTAATGAGACTGTCAGATTAGGTCATTATCGGTTGGTTTCATCCACCCTTCGAGTTGATTTGCGGAAGTAGTGCTGCTGATAATATTAGTGAATAGTTAGTTCTGGCTGACACCGGAAAGTCCGGGATTTGCTAAATATATTACTTTATTAACTCCCCCTATGATTCATATTTTCTCTCATTCGGACTACTGCCAGCTGCTAAGCTGATGAGCGCAAATGCAGTCGCTAACAGCGTTTCCTCACTCATACCAACTGCTGGGTAAATCCCATAGATTAACTATCATGGTGCAAAAAAGCTCATGCATAATACTATTGGCTAAAGCATAGGCTGTTTTGGACTTTGGTATGCATTGCTCCCAAATGTAAACAGCGGCTTGAAGCCCTGTTCCGAGTTGTAGCAAGGTAAAATTTTTCTGGGCCGAAGCAGAATATTTACAATCAGGCGTTGCCGGCCTTTACGCGGCTTTGCGGATTTGGCGGCCGCAGGCTACCTTCGTGGCATGAAACTGACCCGCACAAATCTTTGGTTGGCCGCCGCAACGGCTATGCTCCTGACGGCCTCCTGTGCCCAGGCCCCCGACACCGCCGAGGCCGAGAAAGACCCTTCTGCTGATGCGGCCTACAAGCGCACCCACCGCGCCGAAGGCTACCGCGAAGCGCAACGCTCCAACGTAACCCGTAACTAAGCCAGTTGGCCAGCTCCCGGGCTGGTTCCCCCAAACAGCACAAGCCCCCGTCGAGAC
>JALYUI010000162.1 GCA_030853845.1 Bacteroidota bacterium
TTGCCTTCCCATTTCAGAAAAACCCGCGAAAGCTGATGTACGCAATTGTTAACATAGCTGGCCAGCAGACCAAGGTTGAGGCCAACAAATTCGTTTACGCTCACAAACTGGCCGGCAACGTTGGCGATGTCGTAACGCTGGGCAACGCCCTGCTGACCGATGACAACGGCACCCTCACCATCGGCGCACCCGAGTTGAGCCTCGCCGTAACCGGCACCATCGTCGCTCACGTAAAGGGCGACAAAGTTCTGGTCTTCAAGAAGAAGCGCCGTAAAGGCTACCAGAAAATGAACGGCCACCGTCAGTCGTTCACCAAAGTAATGATTAACAGCATCGGCTAATCTGAATTATGAATTAAAAATTATGAGTTATGAATTCAGCCCATAGTGGCAGATTCGAAAACTCATAATCCATAATTCATAACTCATAATTCAAAAAAATATGGCTCACAAGAAAGGTGTCGGCTCGTCCAACAACGGCCGCGAATCGCATTCGAAACGTCTCGGCGTAAAAATCTTTGGCGGCCAGGCTCTGGTAGCCGGCAACATCATCGTGCGTCAGCGCGGTACCAAGCACCACCCCGGCGCTAACGTGGGCATGGGCAAGGACCACACCCTGTTCGCCCTTGTTGACGGTGAAGTGCAGTTCCGCAAGGGCCGCAAAGACCGTTCGGTGGTAACCGTACTGGCCCGCGAGGTAGTTTCGATACCGGCTTAACTGCCAGTTATCCAGCACTGAAAAGGGCTGCCCCATCGGGCAGCCCTTTTCGCGTTTGGGTTGATGCGGCGAGCTAATGGTCCGCCCGCCGATGGTTGACGAGATAGACCCGCAGGTTGACTTGCGCGGCCACGTTCCAGGTAGGGCTGCCACCCCCTTCGGCCGTATAGGGCGGCGGGGCTTCGAGGCCCAGGCCGGCACTCAGGTCGTAGAGCAGGCGCCGGCCGGGGCCGGCGTGCTGCGTGCCCACCAGGGCAAACACACTGGGCGTAAGGCGGGTAAGACTGCGCGAGCCGCGACCACGACCGCGGCCGCGTGCCCCGCGCAGGCGGCCGGCGGCGCTCAGGTCGGTGTTGGTTTCGAGGGAGAGGTAATTGCCCCAGCACTCGGCCGGTGCTCCGACGCAGCGAATGCGGGCCTGATTGAAATAGTAGCGGCCGCCCAAGCCAAGCGAAGCTCCGGAGCCGGGGACCAGATTGCCGCCGCGTCGCCCCCGGGGTGCCCGACCGGCGGCCACGTCGGCTTCGGCCTGGGCAAATACGCTGAAGCGGGGAGTCAGGCGGTATTCCAGTCCGAACGACATGGGCAGCACCAACTGCCAGCTGAGACGGTCGGGCAGGTAGAACAGGTGCGTGAGGCGCAGCCCACTTTTAAACAGGAACCTGGGCGAAGAAACCGGCGAGTCGGCCGGGGCCGGAACAGCCGGCAAGGCGGCGGGGGCAGCGGTAATGAGGGATGCCCGGGTTGGCTGGGGGAAATTGGTATCCTGCGCTACGGCAGGCCGGCACGCGCCCAGCAGGGCGAAACTAAAAAAGGCCAACAGCAGCGCGGGCAGCGGCTGGACCTCGAACAAAGCAAAAATTCGACGCAGCGCAGTCGGCATCACCAGGTTTATTGTTGATTTACAATGATTCAGCAATATCATCCAAAATCAGCTGCTGTGCAACTGCCTGCTGGCGAATGGAGGCCGTCGCCGGGTCAATTGCTGGTAGCATCAGGCGGGCGTTTGGGCGAGGCGGTAGAGGACGGGCTTGCTGGGGCTGGCATCGAGCTCGAGGCTGGTAATCTGGATGTTGAGCAGGTAGAGGCCGTCTTTCACTTCGTCGGGCACGAAAATCAGCTCGGTGATGGTAGCTGCGTGGCGGGGCCGGGCGGGGTACTGCCAGAAGGCGTGGTGAGCCAGCAGCTGGCCGGCATCTTCCTCCCGGTCGACGCTGGGCAGGTCGAGCAGGAAGTGCTCGATGTCGTACTCGGCCAGCCACTCGGCCAGGGCCGGCTCCACGTAGATGGGGTTGGTGCCGGAATACTGGCGGTGGCGCTTGGCGGGGTCGTTGGGCAGAGTACGCAGGACCAGCGCCTGGGGCAGGGCGCGGTCGGGCTGGCTCATCAGGACGGCCTGCACGTCGGCCAGCTGCACCACAAAGTCGCCATTGGGCTGGGGCACGGGGGCCACGCTCACCAGCCGGGCCACGAACAGGAAGCGGCGCAGACACTGGTTGAGGGTAATGGCAGGGTCGGGCGAGATGTGGCCGTAGCACTCAGTATGCGTGCCGTTGCCGTGGGGGGTGACGTGGATGCGCTGGTAGTTGGTGCTGCCGCCCAGCGCCACGCTGCCCACAAAGCTGCCCACCCGAATGGTATCGACCTGCACCGGCTCGGCCCAGAAGCAGCTCACCTGGCCGGGGCCGGGGGCTAAGGGTAGAGAGATGTCGAGCGGAGCGGCAGGGTCGTACTCGTAGGTGCGGCCGGCAAAGGGGAAAGTAGGGAGCATGAGCAGTGAGCAGTGAGCAGTGAGCGGTGAGCGGTGAGCAGGGAGCAGGGAGCAGGGAGCAGGGAGCAGGGAGCAGGGAGCAAAAGAACGTCCTGCTGAGCGCAGTGAAGCATCTCTACCTCAATAGCAAATAATTACTACTACGGTAGAGATGCTTCACTGCGCTCAGCATGACGTTTAAATAGAAACCACGCTTTCGAACACCAGTCGCTCTAAAATCCGGCTGATTTCGGCGGCCTGGGTGATGATGATGAGGTGGCCACCCGGCAGGCGGTACTGGCTGTGCGCTGCACCGTGGGGCAGCAGCCGGTCGTCGGTGCCGTGGATGCGGATGGCGGACACCTCCGGCCGGCCGGGCCATTGCAAAAGGCGGGCAATGGCCCAGCGGGTGAAGGCCGGGTCAGTATCCTGTAGAATCTGGCGGAGCAGCCGTTGGTCGGGCCGGTTTTTTACGCCGAAAAACCAATTGGCCAGGCGCGGCAACCTGGGCAGCAGCTGCGAGGGAAGCATATAGTAGAAGCCCGTGGCGCGGGCCAGCCGGCCCGGCCACGGCAGCTCGCGCGGGCCAGCAAAGCTCGAAATCAGTACCACCTGGACCAGCGGCCGTAGCCGCGCCACTTCCAGCGCCAGCACGCCGCCGAACGATACGCCCACCAGCCAGCAGGGGCGGCCGGGCGGCACGGCTTCGGTCAGGCGGGCTGCGTAGTGCGGCAGCGGCTCGGCGGGTGTTTGGGGAGGCAGCCAGCGCAGCACGTGCATTTCGCCGGGCAGCCGCAAAAAATGGAAAACCCGCTCGTCGGCCCCGAGGCCAGGAATCAAATAGAAGGCGGGTGGGGCAGGCCGGGCAGCCATGGTCAGGTATCGAGGCGCACGAACACGCCTTCGAGGTAGAAGATGTTGTGCGGCTGCGGGTCGTCGGGGTCGTCATCTCCGAGCTCGCCGTCTTCGGTGGCGGGGTAAGTAACGGACAGCTTCAGGGCCACGCTGGGCAGGGGCACGGGCGGGCGGGCGTCGGCGTTGTATTCGAGCAGGGCGGGCCAGTCGGCGGCGGCCAGGGCATCCGCTACTTCTTCCTGGAGGGCCTCGGCGCGGTCGTGGGCCAGCGAGAGCAGGGTATCGAGGGCTTTGAAGGGCAGTGCCAGATGAAAAAAGTGGGTGTCATTGTCGAAATGAGTAGTCGCCCATACGGTCACGTCGTCGGTATTATCGAAAACAATGGCCACGAGATGAATCTGCTCGACGAAGAAGTCGGCATCGTCGGCAATGCTGTCGCTCAGGAGTTTCATTCGGCTACGGCGGGGGATTGGAACAGCTCCAGCGTGATGTGGTCGGCCAGTAGCTTGCCGGCGTCGGTCAAGGTAAGCACTTCATTTTGGATAGTTGCCCAGCCGCTGGCTTGCAACTCGGCCAGGTAGGCGGCGCGGTGGGCGGGCAGGTCGAGGCCGTGGTGGGTGCGCAGGTGGGCCAGGTCGCAGCCGCGGGCGGTGCGCAGGGTGGTGAGCAGATACTCGTTGGCGCGGTCAGTGGCCGTCAGTTGGTCGATGGTCATGGGTACTTCGCCGCGCTCGAGCACGGCGGCCACGTACTGCGGGTTGTTGGCCAGGGTGAAGAGGCGGTTTTGGCCGTCGTAGCTGTGGGCGCTGGGGCCGAGGCCGAGATAGGGCACCCCGCGCCAGTAGTTGCCGTTGTGGCGGCTCTCGCGGCCGGGCTGGCAGAAGTTACTGATTTCGTACTGCGTATAGCCGTGGGTGCGCATCTGGGCCAGCAGCATCTCGAACTGCGTGGCCACAAACTCGTCGGGCGCGGGCCGGAAAGTGCCCTTTTGCAGCCGATGCCCGAAGGCCGTGCCCGGCTCGATGGTGAGCGCATAAGCCGACACGTGCGGCACGCCCAGTGCAAAGGCGTTAGCCAAATCGGCCTCCCAGATGTGGTGGCCGGAAGCAGGCACGCCATAAATCAGGTCAATGGAAATGTTCCCGAAGCCCGCGTCCTGGGCGCGGCGCACGGCCGTGGTCGATTCCTCGGCCGTATGGGCGCGGTTCATCAGGCGCAGGTGCGGCTCGTGAAAGCTTTGCAGCCCAATGCTGAGGCGGTTGATGCCGGCGGCTTTCAACTCGGCCAGCTTAGCGGCGCTCAGGTCGTCGGGGTTGGCTTCGAGGGTGATTTCGGCCTGTGATGAAACCGCAAAGTAGCGATAAATGGCCTCGAAAATGCGGGCCAGCTCGTCGGCCGTGAGCAGCGAGGGCGTACCGCCGCCGAAGTAGACGGTTTCGAGCGTAGCATCGGCCGGCAGGTAGGCACGGCGTAGCTCCAGCTCGCGCACAATGGCATCGACCAACCGGCTTTTCAGTCCCAGAGAGGTGCTGAAGTGGAAGTCGCAGTAGTGGCAGGCCTGCTTGCAGAAAGGGATGTGGAGGTAGAGGCCGGCCATGAGCAGCAAACGGAAACGAACCCAGCCCTGACCAACGGCCATGCGGCGCGGGCCTGACCGGCCTAACAAAGGTACGCCCCGCCCGGCTGGCACTCCGA
>JALYUI010000181.1 GCA_030853845.1 Bacteroidota bacterium
AAGTTGACGTCTGCTCCGACCCGACCACTGTTCGCGGTCAGACCGGTCGAAGAACCACCGGCGTTTACCCCCATAGGACGGCGCTTACGGCAACCGGTCCGACCGCGAAAAGCGGTCGGACCGAGGCACACGCTTACCAATGAATGCCTGCGTCATCTTTTAGCAACTCGCCCATTATTTTTTTGATTATCAACCAATTATCTGCCGTTTTCCAATGGAGCCTGCTATCCCATCACCATTCATTGCCACTGCGCCGCCACTGTATTCGGCGAGGGTTGTGCGGGCATTCTCCCTACTGTTCAGCGCCGTTGCGGGTGGGTTTTTAATGGCGCAAAACCTACGCGACGTGGACCAGCGCGACGCGGCCCGCACGGCTCTGTGGGGCAGTATTGGCTACACGGTGGTCATGCTGGGCCTTTCTATGCTACTGCCAGATAAACTTAGCGGGACCTGGATACCTTTTGTGGTAGGCTACGCCGGCGCAATGGGCCTCGAAGCCTAATTCGCGAAGTTCGTTCCCAACCGGGACGGCTTCCCGACCAAGAGCATTAAAAAGCCGCTGATTGTTTGTCTGGCCATTTTTATCCCACTGATTGCCTTGGTTGTTTATGCGTTGGTAACCGTCCCGGTTATCTAGAGGAAATAACCGCGCCGCTTGCAATCACCGCCTCGCCCTGCTATTCCAGGGCCGAAGTGAGGGTGCACACGCTTTCGAAACGCAGCAGCTCCGGGCTCATTTTGAAGCCCCGGCCGCCGAAGCCTTTGCTGTACAGCTCCATATCGGCGGCGGGGCGGCCCCAGTTGCTGCGGCTGCTTTCGGGGCTGGAGCTGTCGCTGGCTTCGAGCACCTGGCCCCGGCGTACGTGCAGGGCGGCGCACATTTTATCGGCGGTTTTCACGGCATCGCCCAGCGCCAGCACATCGGCTTCGCGGCGCAGGCTGTCGGCCTGATTATGGCCGTAGCTCAGGTCCTTGATGCGGCTGATGCGGGTGGCCAGCAATTCTTCGAGATAGGGCGAGAGCCGGCGCAGGTCATCAATGCGTACCGTGACCGACTGCGTGGAGTTGAAGCCCGTGAACACCTCTTTGCCCTTCACGTACCCAAATTCCTTGTTGGAGGAAGTGCTGCTCACGCGCACATCGTTGGGGCCAGGGGCATAGCGCCGGGACATCACCAGCACCTGGTCGACCACGGTTTGCACCTCGGCCACCGCATCTTTCAGCCTGGGGCGGGTGAACTCGGCATCGACCGTCAGCTCGGCGTAGTTCGGGTACACGGTTACGGTGCCGTAGCCGACGCTGCGCACCTGGCGCGGGGGGGGCGGGCTGGCGGGGGCGGGCTGGCAGGCAGCGAGGCCGGCGAGCGCCACGACGAAGGAGGCAAGTGTAAGCGGCTGGGGCATAAGTGTTTTTTAGCGGTAACGGTTGGCTGCGCAATTTATTGCGGTTTGGCGGCTAGTCCGACATTCCCCGGCGCTACCTTCGCGCCATGACGGCCACCCTCCCGCTGCTGTGTTTTTTCGCTTTCCTGGCCGGTTTTATCGATTCGATGGTGGGCGGTGGCGGGCTCATTCAGCTGCCGGCGCTGCTGCTGCTGCTGCCGGGCGTGCCGGTACCCACGATACTGGGTACGGGCAAGGTGGCCAGCCTGGCCGGCACGTCGGCCTCGGCCTTTCGCTATCTGAAGGGACTCACCGGCGTGCCCATCCGCTGGCGCACGGTGGCGGTGGCGGCCGGGGTGGCGGGCGTATTCGCGCTGCTGGGTGCCCGCGCCGTGAGCGGCCTCGACAAGGACCTGGTGAAGCCCCTGGTACTGGCGCTGCTGGTGCTGATGGCCGCCTACACCTTCTGGCGCAAGGATTTTGGCAGCCTGCACGCCCCGCGCCTGCAAGGCCGCCGCGAGCTGCTGACCGGCGTGGTTCTGGGAGCCAGCCTGGGTTTCTACGACGGATTCTTCGGGCCGGGCACGGGCAGCCTGCTGCTGTTTGCCTTCGTGGGCCTGTTCGGCTACGACTTTGTGGCCGCGTCGGCCTCGGCCAAACTGGTGAACGTGGCCACCAACGTGGCCGGACTGGCCTACTTCGTTTCCACGAGACAGGTGCTATACCATATCGCGCTGCCCATGGCCGCGTGCAACGTGCTGGGCGCGCTGCTGGGGGCACGCATGGCGCTGCGGCGCGGCACAGGTTTCGTGCGGGTGCTTTTTCTGCTGGTAGTCGGCGTATTTATTATAAAGCTGGGCTGGGAAATGCTGGGCCGAGCCGGTTAGCTGGCGGCGGCCTTTCCCCGCCAGGCTTACTTCCACGGTGCGGGGGGTGCCGGCGTATAGCTTGAAGCTGCCGATTCGGGCTTTGGGCTTGCAGGCTTGCATGGCTTCGGCCAGTTGCGCCAGCGGCAGCCGTGGCGTGGTGGCGGGTGCCACGAAATAGCGCGCCGGGTGCCAGGCTTGCTCTATTTCCTGCTCAAAAGCCAGTATGCTGCCCGTGAGGCACACGAACACGATAAGCAGCCCGGTGCCCAGGCCCAGCCAGAGATGCACGGTGCGAAAAAGGGATTTGGGCGGGCTCTTTGGCTTACTCCTACAGCTTGTAGCTCAGCGTGGTGGCGAAGGTGCGGGGCGCGATGGGGTTGATGCTGTTGTCGTCGTGCACGTTGTAGCTCAACTCATTAAGCAGGTTGGCCATTTTGAAGCGCACCGAGAACCGCTCGTAGGTGTAGCCCACCGAGGCATCAAACAGGAAGTAGTTGGGCAGGGCAATCAGCATGAAGGCATCGGCGGACGTCACGCCATTGGTGACCCAGGGCAGGCCGGTGGCGGGGTCGAGCAGGCGGGTATTGCGGCCGGCCAGGCGGTCGCCCACGTAGTAGGCCGTCAGGCCGGCACTGAGGCCGCGCAGGAAGTTGTTGTTGGCAAACCCGTTGGCAAAGCTGTAGTACAGGCTAGCGTTGGCCGTGTGGGCCGGGTTGTAGCGCAGGCGGCTGCCGTCTTCGTAAATGTTGCTGCGGGTGTAGGCCGTGTAATTGTAGCTGTAGCCGGCAATGAGCGAGATGCCATTGACGGGCCGGCTCTGGATATCGACTTCCACGCCTTTGCTGGTGACCTGGCCGGCCAGTTCCTGCGGGCTGGTGGTGGCGGCGGTGAGAAAGCGCGGGTCGGTGGGTAGCACGCTCTGCGCCTGGTTGCTATTCACAATGCGGTAGGCCGTCACGTTAGCCGACAAAGCCCCCTTGAACAGGTCATTTTTGATGCCCACCTCGTACTGGTCGATGAGCGAAGGGGCCAGATTGTTGCCTCGCACATCGACACCGGTATTTGGCGTAAAGGAGTTAGAATACGAAGCAAAAAGGGCCGTCGTCTTCACCGGCTGGTATACCAGGCCCAGGCGGGGCGAGAAGGCACTATCGTAGCGGCGGTTTTCGGCTACCGTGGGGGGAGTGGAAGCCGGCAGTGCGAGGGCCGGATAAGTGTACACGTCGCTGGGGGTTTCCTGGTAGCTCCAGCGCACGCCGGCCAGCACCTTCAACTGGTCAGTCAGGCTAATGAGGTCCTGGGCGTAGAAGCCGGCGCGGCGGGTGTTGCCCAGCGTGCGGGTGTTGTAGCGCATGGCGTCAAAACCCGTCACCCGGCCTTTGGCAGGTCCCAGCACCCGGCTGGAATTGAGAATATTGAGCGAGTCGTAGGCCTGACTGATGTAGGTCAGCGAGTTGGTGTTGTACTGGTCGGCATCAGCCCCCAACAACACGGTGTGGCTGATGCGGCCGGTCTGTAGCATCCCGGTGAGGTCGACCTGCGCGAGGTAATAGTTCTCAGCCATTTGGGTGCGTTGCAGGCCGCGCTGCCAGTCGCCGTAGCGGCGGCCGGCGGTGCCCACGATGCCGGTGGGGCGGGCCGCGCTGCGCAGCTCGTTGTCGTAGCGCTGAAACGAGCCCACGGCCCGCACCTGCCAGCGGCTGTTCAGGTGGGTGGTGAGCGTGGCAGTGGCGCTGGTCTGGTTGGTGGCGTTGCTGGCATCAGCCACATTCAGAAAGCGGCGGCGCGAGTCCTGAATCTCGTAGTTAATGGCCCCGATACCGTAGTCGGGCGTGCGGTTGTCGCGCAGGTAGTCGCCTTCAATAACCAGCTCGGTTTTAGGCGAAAGCCGGAATAGCAGCGAGGGGTTCACGTACACGCGGCTGCTTTTTACCTGGTCGCGGTAGCTGTCGGCCCGTTCCCAGGTGCCGTTCAGGCGGAAGGCTACTTTATCGCTGCCGCCCAACGCGCCGTACACGTCGAACTGCGGCTTCACGAAGCCGAAGCTGCCGACCCGCAGCCCCACCGAGCCGCCCCGCTCAAACTGCGGCTTTTTCGTCACGAGGTTCAGAATGCCGCCCGCCGCTACGTTGCCATAAAGGATGGCCGCGCTGCCCTTCAGCACCTCCATCCGCTCCAGCGAGCTTACTTCGGGCATGATGCCATTGTTGTAGCGCACCCCGTTTTTGAAGGTATTGGCGCTGGTGTAGGCAAAGCCCCGGCTGGCAATTTCCTCCTGCGTGCCGCCGGTAGTGCCCATCACGTACACGCCGGCCACGTTGGCCAGCACGTCGCTCAGGCGTAGGGCTTGCTGCTGCTCCAGCACCGGTCGCTCAATCGTGAGCGTGGCCTGTGGGTTGTCGAGCGGGGCGATGGGCATTTTGCCCACGCTCACCGGGCGCTGGTTCAGGCCACGGGTGCCCGTCACGGTTACTTCCTGGAGGGCTTGCTCGCCGCGCGCCAGCCGCAGCGGCGGTACGGTGCTGGTCTGGTTGGGGCGCACTTCCACCGCCACTTCCTGCCCCACGCAGCCCAGGCAGCTAATAATGAGCGACTGCCAGCCGGCGGAAGCTTTCAGCGTGAAGCTGCCATCGGCGGCTGTCACGGTGCCTTGCCCGATGCCTTTCAGGCGCACGGCCACCTGCTCGGCGGGCTCGCCATTGGCCAGCAGCACGCGGCCCGTTATGCTGCCATGCCCGGCCCGATACTGCTCCGATTGACGCGGCAGCGGGGTTTGCGCAGGCACGGCAGTCGGCAGCAGGCTGCCAATCAGGGAGAGCGAAAGGAAAAAATTACGCATGGCCTTATTTAGAATGATTCAAAATAGACCACAAAGGTGGGCTCTATTTAGAATCATTCCAAATAATTAAACTCCAGATTATCTTCCTTGCGCCTTCTTGCATTCCTGAAGCAGCGGCTAGTAGCTGAGAGTCAATAAAAAAAGCCGGAACAGCGATGTCCGGCTTTTTTATAATACAGAAGATTAGGGCGAGCAACAAGGTGTCGGCCCGCGTGCGTCAGGCAGTGGCCATTTCAGCCTCGGCGGGCACGGCAGCCAGCTCGAACGCCTCGGCCAGCAGCTCGTAGGAGCGCCGGCGGTCCTGAAAATCGGCGGTGATGGTCACGGCCGTAATTTCTTCGACGCCGTATTCGGCGGCCAGCTGGCTGAGCTGGGCGTGCACCTGAGCAGGCGTGCCGCTCACCACCCGGCTGCGGTTGAAGGCCAGATGGGCCTGGTCCTCGGCGGTAAATTCGTAGGCGGCCGCTTCGGTGGCGGTGGGGAAGCTGCCCCGCTCGCCTTTGCCGAAGCGCAGCAGCATCAGGTCCATGGCGGCGCGCAGCTCGCGGGCTTTCGCCTCGGTATCGGCGCAGAGCAGGAACACGGCCACGTTGGCCAGCGGCGCGGCCAGCTCGCGGCTGGGCCGGAACCGCTCGCGGTACTGGCGCACCGCCGCCGGCCCGCCCTGCCCGTTGATGAACTGGGCGAAGGAAAACGCCATGCCCAGGTGGGCGGCAAACAGCCCGCTCTGGCCGCTGGAGCTCAGCAGCCACAGCTCCGGGCTGGTGGCAGCCTGGGGCGCGGCCATCACCCGCTCATGAATGGTATCGGGCACTTTTTCGTCGCGCAGGTAGGCTTGCAGGTCCATCAGCTGCTCCACGAAATCCTGCTCGCTGAAGGTGTTGTGCGGGTTGAGGGCGTGGGCGGTGAGGCGGTCGCCGCCAGGCGCGCGGCCCATACCCAGGTCGATGCGGCCGGGAAAGAGGGTTTCGAGCAGACGGAAGTTTTCGGCCACTTTCAGAGCCGAGTAGTGGGGCAGCATCACCCCGCCCGAGCCGAGCCGGATGCGGCTGGTCTGGCTGCCGAGGTGGGCAATAAGCACCTCGGGCGTGGAGCCGGCCAGGGTGTGGGTGTTGTGGTGCTCGCTCACCCAGAAGCGGGTGTAGCCGAGGCGGTCGGCCAGCCGGGCCAGCTGCACGGTTTCGAGCAGGGCCTGCCGGGCGGTGCTGCCGGGCCGGATGGGCGACTGGTCGAGCACGTTGAGACGGAGTTTGGGGGTGGTGGCAGTCATATTTCAGGTAAGGTTGAAGCGCGGGCCGGGCGAGTCTGCGCCGGGCGGTGGCAGGCAGCAGCGGTTGGCTGGCGAGCGTGCTAAACCAGCGCGGGTTTCGGGGGTGAAGGCAGTAGAACCACTGGCCGGTCCTTCCGGTTCGGATAACTTCGTGGAGCCCGGTAGCCACCGGGCCACGATGAACAATTGGCCGTTCAGCTGTTAAGCCCCGAACCAAACTGTATTCCCAGCCATGAGCGACCAGAATTTCATTACGCTACCGGTAGCCGACGGCACCGAGATGCGGGCCTACACGGCTTTCCCAAGCAGCACCGGGCCGGTGCCCGGTATCATCCTGCTCCAGGAAGCCTACGGCGTGAACCAGCACATCCGCAGCGTGGCCGACCGGCTGGCGGCGGCTGGCTACGCCGTGGTCGCGCCCGAGCTGTTTCATCGCACCGCCGCGCCGGGCCTGGAAATCGATTATTCGGATTTTGCCCGCGCCGCGCCGCACTACAACGCCATCAATAACGATGACCTCACCGCCGACCTGCAAGCCGCCCACGGCTGGCTGACGACTCAGCCGCTGGTGAAGGCTGACAAAATCGGTAGCATCGGCTTTTGCCTGGGTGGGCGGGTGTCGTTTCTGGCCAATGCCGTGCTGCCGCTGGCGGCGGCCGTGTCCTACTACGGCGGCAGCACCCACCTGCTGAAAAACCGCGCCCCGGAGCTGCACGCGCCTCACCTGTTTTTCTGGGGCGGGCTCGATGCGCACATCAAAAAAGAACACATTGCCGAAGTAATCGAGGCCGTGGAAGCCGCGCAGAAACCCTATATCAACACGGTCATCTCCTACGCCGACCACGGCTTCAACTGCGACGCCCGGCCCAGCTACCACCCCGCCGCCGCCAAGGAAGCCTGGGCGCTGACGCTGGCTTTTCTGGGCGAGAAGCTGTAGCGCGAACTTTGTAGTTCGCGTCCCTGCGCATTCCGAGCGATACTCGAATGGCGCGGGGATGCGA
>JALYUI010000239.1 GCA_030853845.1 Bacteroidota bacterium
AGTCCACGCTACATCGCCCCCGGCACCACGGGCGGCGGGGTGGGCTTGGGCACGGCAATGGCATCCACGGCCTTGTCGCGCACCAGCTTGTTGAGGGCTGGCACATCCTGCTGCTGGAGCTGGCGGAACCGGCCGAGCTGCTCGTCAATCTGCTGCGTGATTTCCTGCTGCACGGCTCGGGCCTGCTCGGTGGGGGCGAAATCGCCCGAGCCGGCCTGCTCGGCGCGGTAGGGGCCGGGCACGGCGCGCGGCCCTTCGGTGCCGTCGCCCCACAGTATCAGGCCCTCAAACTTGCTGGCCTCCTCGTAGCGCATGTCCCACCCGAAGCGGTTGAGGCCCTTTTTGGTCAACCGCAAGTCTTTGGCCGCCGCCGCGCCCGTTTTGGGCTTGCCGGTTTTGGCGTCCGGGTCGGCCGTGGGCCGGTTGCTGAACGTGCGAATCAGCTTGCCGGCCGGGTCCAGGATTTCCAGCTTCAGGCTGCGGGCCGTGTCGAGCTTCTGGGCCAGGTGGTAGTGTAGCAGCACGCTGCCGGGGTGGTTCTGGCCGGTGGTTTTGGGGATGGTGGGCGTGCCCGCGCCCTCCAGCCGGTAGCTGGCGGCGGGCCGGAACAGGTAGGCCGGGCTAGCTGCCACGGCCGGCGCGAATTGGTGCAACGACGTGATGTCGTCCAGCAGCCAGAAGCCCCGGCCCTGGGTGGCGGCAATCAGCTGGTCGTCTTTGCGGGTGAGGTCCGTCACCGGCACCGGCGGCAGGTTCAGCTAGGGCTGCCAGCGTGCGCCATCATCAAACGACACG
Source organism: Bacteroidota bacterium (assembly GCA_030853845.1). GTDB lineage: Bacteria > Bacteroidota > Bacteroidia > Cytophagales > Hymenobacteraceae > Hymenobacter. The sequence goes on from JALYUI010000239.1 coordinate 796, forward strand.
TACAGGCCGTATTCGGTGCCGCAATAGAGCTGGCCGGCGCGCTTGGCGTCGGCCCGCACCACGCGGGTGAAGTGGGTGGGCGCGATGGAGGTAGCCGTTGCCGCGCTATCGAACGTCTCGTTTATTGGTCTGGCGGTTGCCGTCTTTGATAGCCTGCGGTGGCTTCAACTGGTTGGGCTTCCCCGGAAACCCAAAAAACCGCCGTTGGGGGACGGGTCGTTTCGGGTAGCATACGCGGTAACCGGAGTTTACGAAAGGCATCCCCTTTGGGCATTTCGTAAACGTTGATTCGTAGACGGGTTTCTTAAACTCCCCCGGCATTACAGTAGCTTGCGGGACGCTTGCTACCGGCCCGCTACTGGTGGTTCAGAATAAGGAGCGTTCAATAGCATCCATAGTAACCGTAGCAGTCGGGGTCATTTTCCCCCCTGGTGCCTTCGTCATTGAACAGCCACACCTTAGGGCCTGACGTTTGGATAAAATACCCAAAAAAACGTTCCCGGGCATCGTCCATGGTGTAGGCTTGGAGGTGGTCCCCTTCGAACGTCAGGGTGACGTGCTTATGCCCAACGGGCAGCAAGAGCGGAACGGGCACAATCAGCCACACCTGCGCGCCGCGCCACGCCAGTTCGTCGACCCGGTACCGCCAGTGTTGCTGCAATCCCACTACTTCTTTGCGGCGCGGCTCGCCCCATAAGCGTAGGGCATCCGCAGTAGTGACGCCGCCCTTGTACAGTCCGTCGTCCCCGACCAACGGCCCCAAGGTCTTTCCCACAGGCCGTTGCCGAGTGCCGGCGATGAGGCTCACGCCGATGCAGCTGGACAACCCCATAGCCACCAGCAGCAAGAGCATTCGAAAGGGCCTGTAAAGGCCAGCACGAGGCAATAGGTTCGAAGTGAAGGGTTCAGACATGTACGATGCGCCTTTCGGGCAAGGGTAAAGCTATACTTTGCACGGGTGATTCTTACTTAAGTCGCCTTCCCAGGCTACAGGTTCTTAAACCATTAGTAGTTCATGAAAACGGTGGTTGTTGCAGAATGCTCGCACGGCCGCGATACAACTACGCTGGCTGCGAAATAACTATGCTTTCAGCAGCCAGGCTTTTTTGTGGCAGTAGCTTTTGCTGCATTTGCGGCTCCGTTTGAAAGGTGTCAAATTCCCAAGGCGACGGTAAGGCGAAGCAGTCGTGTTCAACGCATTCGGGGCACCTGCTTCCGCTACTCCGGCACCGACGTAATCACGTCCACCAGCCCATCCTCGCTCACCACCACGGCCAGGCAGGTGTAGTCGGAGCTTTCGATGTAGCGCAGGGCCGAGTTGTAGCGCGCCCCGCGCGTGCCGTCGCCCCGGCCCGAGGCGCGGCCGTCCAGAATCACGCCGATGGAGTAGCAGTAGCCCTCGGGGTCGAGCAGTACGGCCCCGTCGATGCTGGTGACGAGGCGGGTGATGAGCGGGGTGAGCGGCACCGGCTCGATGAGGGTGCATTGCAGCTTCAGGCGGTCGGCTTCGGCCAGGGCCTCGGTGGTGATGACGAGGAGCGTGCCGTGCTTCTGGCGGCTGGCTTCGAGCACCACGTCCCAGAGGCGCTCCACTTTGGGCGCGTCCGTCAGGGCGAAGGTGCGCTTGAGGGCGCGGCGGAACGTGGTGCGGCTCACGCGGGTGCGGGGCAGGCCGGGCAGGCCGTAGTGCGAGCGCAGGAGCACGTGCCCGGCGTGCTGCAATTCCCAGGCGTAGTGCGTCACGAAGCTGATAACGAACAGGTCTTCGCGCTCAGCATCGTAGTGGCCCACCTGCCGGCCCAGGGCGTACACGCTGGTGCCGTCGGCCAGCAGGTGCACATCGGGCGTGGTCATTTCGAGCAGCTTGCGCACGGCGCGGTAGTCGGTGAGCTCGGTGGGGCAGGTGAGGGCGAAGATTTCCTGGAGGTTGGGGTGGCCGCGCCGGGCCAGCAGCAGCTTGCCCACGCCCTCGGCACCCTCGTAGCGCAGGCTGCTGATGGTGTTGCAGGTGGCAAACAGCTTGGTGGTGGCCGGGTCGAGTCCCAGGGCCTGGGCGGGGGTGTCGAGAAAGGTTTTGCCGGCGGCGCGCAGCAGCTCCTCGCCTTCGCGGGGCCGCACGAAAATGCTGGCCCCCGGCTCGGGCTCGCTCAGGGCCTTCACGCATTCCTCGTTGAAGCGGTACATGGCCGCCACCAGCAGCGACGAGGCCAGCGGCCGCCCGTCGGTGTAGAACCGGTGCGGCCGCAGCGACGGGTAGGCCCGCAGCGGCTTGCGTTGCAGGCGCAGCACGGTGGTCACGAAATGCCGGCCAATAAGCACCGGCCAGCCCGCGTAGTGCTGGTAGTTTTCGTGCTCGTCCAGCTCGTCAAATACGTCCTGCACCGCCCGGCGGATACCGATGCCCTCGTGCTTGCGCCCAATCATGGCCGGGGTCACGTCGTCGCGCTCGGGGTAGGGCCAGGGCGTGGCCAGCTGAATGGCGCGGCCCCGGGCCACGGTTTCCGAAAATGCGTTGCCCGAGAGCTCGCAGTCGGCCGGCTCCAGGCAGCGGGCGGGCTCGGCCTCGTTCACGGGCAGGGCCAGCAGCAGCACGTAAGGCTTCAGCTCGTCGTCGAGCGAGTCGAACAGCTCCTGGGCCAGGGCTTGGGCGGCCTGGCGGTAGCGGGTCTGGTGGGGCCAGTGCAGGGCCAGGGCGGCCGGTGCGGGCGGCAGGGCAACGGTATTCAAAGTGCAGGACAGCATGAGGTGAAGGACGGGGGAGAAGGCGGGGCAGGCTGAACGTTCGGCTATCGTTCTTCTATATGACGGGCAACGGCCGCAAACATTGCAGCCGCCCGCGCCCACACCCGGCGCGCGCCTACAGCTGGAATAGAACCGGCAACACCATCGTTTGCTTTATTGGCTTACCGCCCAACATGGCCGGCTCCCACTTTGGGGCAGCATTAATGAGCCGCAGAGCTTCCTCATCCAGCCCCGAGCCCAGGTGCTTGGTGACGCGGGCATCAGTCAGGCTGCCATCGGTTTGCACCGTAAAAGCCACGATGACCTTGCCGTCTACTTTGCGCTTGCGCGCCAGGGCAGGATACTGCTGGGTTTTTTCAATCCAATCGAAAAAAGCCTGGTTGCCGCCCACGGGCTGGGTGGGGCGGTCGGGGGCCACCACGGCTGGCTGGGTGCTGATGGCCGAGGTAGCAATGTCGGCGGCCGGGGTCGTAATGGGCTGCTCCTTGCCGGGGCGCGTCACCACCATCGCGCCCGGCGACAGCACGAACGAGATGGGTATCGTGACGCGCTGGCGCACCACCAGGCCGTGGTTTTTGGCCGGCGTCCAGTGCGGGCCGCTCTTAATGAGGCGGATGGCTTCGGCATCGAGGGCGGGGTCGACCGGAGTTTCAGCCTTCACCTCGTTCACGGTGCCGGTTTTTTCCACCACGAAGCTCACCTGCACGGTGCCCTGCGCGCCGCGCTGCATGGCCGCCGGCGGGTATTGCTGGTGCCCGGCCAGGAATTGGGCGTATTTGCCGGTGCCGCCCAGCGGCACGGCGGGCTGCCCCACCGAGTCGTACACCTGCGTAGCCGTGGGCTTGGGCGGCAGCTGGCGCTTCTGGGCCTGCGCTGCGAAGCTGAGACTGAACAAACAAACGACACCAGGCAGCAGGAGAAACGAGGATTTCATGCGTAGAAACGGGCTGAAATGAAAAATAGCAACGGCCGACAGCACAGGGCTTTGGCTGGTAAGTACACCAACCCGCGCCAATAAGTGCCGGGCGCTTCTGCCAAAGCGGCGCTGCCCTCGGTGAATGACCGGATTTCGTCTGATACCGTTCTTTGGGCTTTGCTATTTCGTTCGTTTGGGTTTCACGCAGTATCTCGCAGTGCGCGGATGCCCGTTCGCTACGAAGTCCGGCGTGAAACCCACCTTCAACTTCCCCCTACACCATGAGCACCGCAAGCCGCGCCCCCGAACCCGTCGGGGCCTATCCGTACACCCGCCGCGTGGGCGACCTGCTGTTTCTGTCGGGCGTGGGGCCGCGCCAGCGCGGGCAGGCCGCCATTCCCGGCGTCGAGCTCGATGCCGACGGCAGCGTGGTGCGCTATGACTTCGAAAGCCAGTGCCGCGCCGTGTTTCAGAATGTGCGCTACATCCTCGAAGAAGCCGGGGCCGAGTGGGATGACCTCGTCGACGTGACCGTTTTCCTCACCAACATGAAGGACGACTTCCCGGTCTACAACCGCCTCTATGCCGAGTATTTCGCCACGGCCCAGCCCTGCCGCACCACCCTGGAAATCAACTGCCTGCCCACGCCAATTGCCATCGAGCTGAAGTGCATTGCCGGGCTGCGGCCGGCCGTGCGGTAGGCGGGCGGCAGGCGGCCAGGCCAAACCCAACCGGAACGATTTAGATGAGCATTTGATGAAAGCAGTCGGGCGCGGGGACGGGGCGAGCGTTACATTCGCAGTGCGCCGTCCTGCCTCATAGCAGGAAGTCGATTTGAAAAACGCCGACCATCCCTATGCCCGTTCCTTTGCCCGCCATTCATCACAAGAAGCTTAACCAGCTGGAAGCTACGGCTATCTGCGGCAACGACATCTCCTCGTCCTGCCTCTACGTGTCGGCGCTGGCCATTGGCTTTGCCGGGCAGTACGCCTGGATTTCCCTGTTGCTGGTCGGTGGCCTGCTCTACCTGTTCCGTAAAATCTACGGCGAGGTGGTGGGCGCACTGCCCCTCAACGGCGGGGCCTACAACGTACTGCTGAACACCACCAGCAAGAGCAACGCCGCCATCGCGGCCTGCCTCACTATTCTGTCCTACATGGCGACGGCCGTGCTGAGCGCGGGCGAGGCCATGAACTACCTGTATTTGATTGCGCCCATTCCGCACGTGCCGGTGCTGTGGGCTACGGCGGGGCTACTCGTGTTTTTCCTGCTGCTCACCTCGGCGGGCATGTCAGAATCGGCCATCGTGGCGGTGGTTATTTTCGTGGCTCACCTGATATCCCTCACGCTGCTGGTGGGGACCGGGGCGTGGTTTGTGTGGCAGCACGGCCTCACCACGCTGCACCTCAACTATGCGCAGCCGGTGGTGGGCGGCAGTATCATGGTGGCGCTGTTTCTGGGGTTCAGCGCGGCCATGCTGGGCATTTCGGGCTTCGAAAGCTCGGCCAACTTCGTGGAGGAGCAGGCCCCCGGCGTGTTCCTGAAAACCTTGCGCAACATGTGGGTGGTGGTGAGCTTCTTCAACCCCGTGATTGCCCTGCTGGCCGTGGCCGTGGTGCCGCTGGCCACCGTGGGCGAGCACCAGGAAACCCTGCTCTCGTACCTGGGCGAGCAAACCGGCGGCCCCTGGCTGGCCACGGTCATCTCCGTCGATGCCGTGACGGTGCTCTCCGGGGCCGTGCTCACCAGCTTTGTGGGCGTGAGCGGCCTGATAAAGCGCATGGCCCTGGACCGCATCTGGCCGCAGTTCTTCCTTAAGGAAAACCGGCGCGGCTCCAACTACATCATCCTCAGTATCTTCTTTGCGCTGTGCGTGTCCATTCTGGCCATTACGCAGGGCGAGCTCGAAACCCTGGCGGGCGTGTACACCATCTCGTTTCTGGCGGTAATGGCCTTTTTCGCCATCGGCAACTTCCTGCTGAAGGTGAAGCGCAGCAAGCTGCCCCGACCGGTGTACGCGGGCGTGTTCAGCGTATTCCTAGCCCTGATTGGAGTGCTCACGGGCCTCTACGGCAATATTCAGAAAAACCCGGCTTACCTGGTGGTGTTTCTTCAATACTTCATTCCATCGGCCCTCATCGTGTATGCCATGCTCGAGCGCATTGCCATTCTGAACCTGGTGCTGACCGGGGCTACCTCGTTCTACGATGGGTTCCGGCGGGTGGCCATCAGCAGCCAGGTCAGCATCCGGCGGCTGGTGCACGAGCTCAACAAACAGGAGTTTGTCTACTTCACCAAGGGCGACAACGTGGCCAACCTCAATAAGGTGATGACCTACGTGGAGGAGAATGAATTCACCAACCGCCTCAAAATCGTGATGCTGCTCAAGGACGGCCAGGAGGTGCCCGATGGCCTGCTCACCGACCTGGGCGTGCTCGACCGCGCCTACCCCAACATCCACCTGGAATTTGTGACGCGCCTGGGCACCTTCGGCCCGGCGCTGATTGAGGAGCTGTCGCGGGAGTGGAGCATTCCCAAAAACTTCATGTTCATCGGCTCGCCGGGCAACAAGTTTCCCTACCAGATTTCGGAGCTCGGCGGTGTGCGGCTCATTATCTGAGGCCGGTGCGGGCAAACGGTACGGGTAGGGCCCGGGCCGCCCGCAGGGCTACCGCCTCGCTTCGGTCGTAACTTCCGGCTATGAAACGCCACATGCCCTCGTTCTTGCCACGCCGGTTCTGGCAGCCCCGGCCGCTGTTGCTCCTGCTGCTGATGGGCTGCCTGTGGGGCGGCTGCAAACTCGGCGTTACTCCTCCCATCCAGGAGTTCAACATTAGCCCGCTGCCGGCGCTGGCCGCCCGCGAGGCGGTGCTTTACGAGGTGTTCGTGGCCGATTTTAGTGCAGCCGGCACCTTCGACGGTATGCAGGCGCGGCTCGATTCGCTCAAGGCTCTGGGTGTGAATACGCTCTGGCTGATGCCGGTGCACCCCACCCACGGCTCGCCCTACGCCGTGGACGACTACAGCACCGTGAACCCCGATTTCGGCGACCTCTACGCCTTCGACCGCCTCGTGGCCGCTGCCCACCAGCGTGGTCTGCGCGTGCTGCTCGACTGGGTAGCCAATCACACCTCGTACTATCACCCCTGGATTCAGCAGCACCCCGACTGGTACAACCACGACGCCAACGGCCAGATTGCGCACCCCCAGCCGGCCTGGACCGACGTGGCTGACCTCAACTTCAACCGACCCGAAATGCGCACCGCCATGACGGCCGCCATGAAGCAGTGGGTGACGCAGCACGCCATCGACGGCTTCCGCTGCGATGCCGCCGACCTGGTGCCCGATGACTTCTGGCAACCGGCCCTGGACGAGTTGCGCACGGCCAACCCCAACCTGTTTTTCCTAGCCGAGGGTAGCCGTATTAGCCACTATGCCTCGGGTTTCGAGCTCACCTTCGGCTGGGAATTTTATCAGGCCCTGCTGCCGGTGATGACCGGCCAGGCCCCGGCCGCCACGCTGGCCACAGCCCATGCCCGCGAGCTGCAAAACGTGCCCGCCGGCCGCTACCACCTGCGCTTCATCACCAACCACGACGAGGTGCAGGCGGGCACCCCCGCCATCCGCTTTGGCAGCGAGGCGGCCGCCCGGGCCGCCTGGGTGGCCACGCTGGCTTTCGGGGCCACCCCGCTGCTCTACAACGGCCAGGAAGCCGGCGACCCTGCTCAGCTCAACAGCCCGCGCCGCACGCCCATCCGCTGGGGCCTGGATGCCACGGCCAGCACTTACTACCGCGGCCTGCTCGCAGCCTACAACGGCCTGCCCGCCTGGCGCGGCGGCCCCGCCGAATACTTTGACCAACTGCCCGGCGTGGCCGTAGTGCGCCACCGCCTGGGTGCTCAGGAAGTGGTGGTGCTGGTGAACCTGCGCAGCACCGCCGCTAGTGTGCCGCTGCCCGCTACGCTGCAAGGTGCCTGGACCAATGCCGTGACCAACGCCCCGGTAGCGGCCGGGGCTACGCTGGCGCTGCCTGCCTACGGCTACGCCGCGTGGCAGCGCTAGCACTCCTGCGGCGAAGGGATGTGGCTTCTGCACTTATGCCGTGCGTATTTTTGCTCCGATGAATCCTTCGCCGTCCGTTTGGGGAAACCACCGCAGCAGTTTACTAATCCTCCTGGCTGCCGGCCTGCTGGCGGCCCTGCCCGCCTGCCAGTCCGACGCGGCCCGGCTGGAGCAGCTCGAAGCCACCCAGCAGCAGCAGACCCGCGAGCTGGCCAAGCTTCGGCAGCAGCTGGCTGATAAGGACGACGAGGTGGCCCAGCTGGAGCAGTGCGTGGATGACCTGGAAGGCACCGTGTACGAGGACCCCGACTCGGTAGCGACCGACGAGGAGCGGGCCGCCGGCCCGGTGGCGCTGTAGCCGCTGCCCCGCCCAACTTTGTCCGCCGGTTCTTGCGTTAACCCGGGCAGTTCTCATCTTCGCCGCATGAACCAGTCTTCGCGCCAGTTGCGCTATTTCTTCTCGGGTCAGAACTTCTCCGACGGGCTGCGCATCACGGTAGCCATTCTGCTGCCGGCGGTGCTGCTGGCCCAGTGGGGGCACTTCGCCGAGGGCCTCAGCATCTCGGTGGGGGCCGTGTGCGTGAGCATTACCGACACGCCCGGCCCGGCCGCCCACCGCCGCAACGGCATGCTGGCCGCGCTGGTCGTGGTCGGCCTCACGGCCCTGCTTACCAGCGTGGCCGCGCTCAATATCTGGGTGCTGGCCCTCGAAATTGGGGCATTGGCTTTCGGCCTGACGATGCTGCTGGTGTGGGGGGCGCGGGCCGGAGCTGTGGGCACCGCCGGCCTGCTGAACGTGGTGCTGCTGCTGGCCCACCCACCCACGCTGGCCACCGCGCTGCCCCACGCGGGCCTGCTGCTGCTGGGGGGGCTGTGGTACCTGGCCCTGGGGCTGCTGGCCTATCAGGTGCGGCCCTATCGCCCGGCCCAACAGGCGCTGGGCGAGTGCATTCACGCCCTGGCCGGCTTCCTGGCGCTCAAGGCCCGCTTTTATGAGCCCCGCACCGACCTCGCCGACGACTACCGCCAGCTGGTGGCCCAGCAGGTAGTCGTCAATGAGAAGCAGGAAGCCGTGCGCGACCTCGTGTTTCGCACCCGCCAGATGGTGAACGAAAGCACCAGCACCGGCCGCCGCCTGCTGCTCACCTTCGTCGAAACCGTCGACCTCTACGAGCGCATCACCGTGGGCTACTACGAATATGCGGCCCTGCGCGCCGCCTTCGGCCCCAGCGGGGTGCTGGCCGAGGTGGCCGGCCTCATCCGGCACGTGGCGGCCGAGCTCGACCACCTCGGTGTGGCCATTCAGGCTAACCACGCCTACCGGGGTCCCGGCCCGGCCCTCACGGCCGAGTGGGAGCGCCTGCAAAGCCGCATCAGCACCCTCGAATCCGAAGGTAGCCCCAGCCTGCTCGTGCTGCGCAAAATTCTGGTCAATCTGCGCGACATCATCCGGCGCGTGGGCAGCATCCGCCGCTATTTTGATGAGGCCCTGACGGCCGCCGCACCCACCGCCAGCCGCGCCGCCGAGCACACCCGCTTCGTGGCCCACCAGGAAATCGAGCTGCGCACTTTCGCCCAGAATCTCACCCTGCAATCGGCCGTATTCCGCCACGCCGTGCGCATGACGGTGGCCTGCCTGGTAGCTTTCGGGGTGGCCGAGGGCCTGTGGCAGGGCCAGCACAACTACTGGATTCTGATGACCGTGACCATCATGCTCAAGCCCGGGTTCAGCCTCACCCGCCAGCGCAACACCGAGCGCATTATCGGCACGCTGGCCGGCGGGGTGCTGGGCGGGGCGGTACTGTGGGCGGTGCCCTGGCCCGAGGCGCGCCTGGCCGTGCTGGTCGGGTTCATGATAGTGGCCTACAGCTTCCAGCGCACCAAGTACCTCGTTACGGTGGTGTTTCTCACGGCCTACCTGCTCATCATGTTTAGGTTTCTGGGGCTGAGCTACCTGGGCGTGGCGCAGGAGCGCATCGTCGATACGCTCATTGGCTGCGCCATTGCCTTTGGGGTGGGCTACCTGCTGTTTCCGCGCTGGGAATCGGACCAGCTGACCGACTATATGGCCGCCGCCCTGCGCGCCAATCTGGCCTACCTGCGCCAGCTGGCCGACCGCCTCGCCGGCCAGCCCCTGCCGCCCCACGAGTACCGCCTGCTGCGCAAGGACGTGTACGTGAGCGGGGCCAACCTCGCGGCCGCCTTCCAGCGCATGCTCACCGAGCCCCGAAGCAAGCAGCACTACCCCACGCAAACCCACCAGTTCGTGGTGCTGAACCACATTCTCTCCTCCAACATCGCCGCCCTCACCGGCACGCTGCGCGAGGCCGCGCCCGCCGTGCCGCCCTTCCCGCCCGAAAGCCGCCGCGCCCTCACCAGCGCCGTAGCGGCCCTGGGCAAAAGCTTAGTGCGCATGGCCCCGGCCGCCGAAGCGCCCAACGTGGAGCTGGCGCCCGCCGTACCCGCCGCCCCGGCTGCCCCCGACGATAAGTCGTTGCTGGAGCAGCTCATGTTTCTGCAGAAAGTGAGTACCGACATTGGCAAGGTAACGGAAGTGCTGGCCCGGCCGGCTGCTACGCTCAGTCCTCCGCGAAATGGCTCCGCACGAAAGCTTCGGCATACGCCTTGACCTGTTCGCGCACAGCCCGAAACTGGTCCATAACTTCCGTTTCGGTACCCGTGGCTTTGGCCGGGTCGGGGAAATTGTGATGCAGCTTTTTGGCCGCCGATGGCAACACCGGGCACCGCTCCTGAGCATGGTCGCACACGGTGATGACGTAGTCGAACGGCACTGCGGCATATTCGTCCACGTGGTTGCTGGTGTGGTGGGCAATGTCCACGCCGTCTTCGGCCATCAAGGCTACGGCGCGTGGGTTCACGCCGTGGGTTTCGACGCCGGCCCCGTACACCGTGGCACGCTCGCCCAGCAGTTGGGCCAGGTAGCCATGCAGCAGCTGGCTGCGGCAGGAATTGCCGGTGCACAGCACCAGCACGCTCTTAATTATCAGGCACAAGGTCAGTTGTTACAGGTTGCTACTTATTGGTTTCGGGCTGCTGGTTGCGAGGCAAGGGTCGGTTGTAGTGCTTTTGCACAACCAGCAGCGCGCTTTTTAGCAGCACCCGCCGCCCGGTGTGCAGGTTGCGGCCGCCCCGGCCAGCGGGAAGGCCATCGGGGCCAGGGCTGGCAGGGCCTCGGCCGGGTTGGCGGCTTCGGCAGCGGGGGCGATGCAGCATTGCGCGCTGCTACCCGCCCCCGCCGCATCGTATTCGGCCTGGTAGCGCGGGTCGTTGAACTCGGCATCGGCGTGGAAGTAGTACACTTCCCACTCCACCCCGTCCGGGTCGTTCACCCAGAACTTGTCCTGGTGGGCGTAGCAGCAGTTGGTGTCCATTTCCTCGCGGCTCACCAGGCCGGCCTGCCGGGCGGCGGCCAGCCGCTCGTCCAGCTCGGCCACCGTTGCTACCTGGAAGCCCAGGTGGCCGAAATGGCTTTGTACCCGCGCCGCGTTTTCCACGAAGGAAATGATGAGTGAGGGTTGGTCGAGCACGTATTTGGCGTAGCCCGGCTTGCGCTTGGCGGCGGGCTGCCCGAAAAAGGCCGTGTAGAAATTGACCGTGGCCGTGAGGTCGGCCACGTACAGCGACACGTGCATGCGAGGAAAAACGGTGTTGTTCATGGGCCTGATTGGTGAAGGATGAAGGAAAATTTGCGGCTTGAGTGATGGCGCGGGGTCGGCTTCGGGCGGTTAGCAGTTGCTGCCGCCGGCCGGCGCGGCCGGTAGCTCGGCCAGCAGGCTGCCCAGGAGTTGGCGGGCCCGTGCCCAGCCCCGGGTATCGAGGCAGTAGCACACCCGGGGGGCATCAATTTCGCCCTGCACGAGGCCGGCGGCTTTCAGCTCCTTCAGATGCTGCGAAACAGTGCTTTGCGACAGCGGCAGCTCCAGCACCAGCTCGCCGCACACGCAGGCGCGGCGCTGGGCCAGCAGCCGCACTATGGCTACCCGCGCCGGGTGGCCCAGGGCTTTGGCAATGGCCGCCAGCTGCTGGTCGGCTTCGGTAAACTGTTCGCGTTTGTGAGTCGCCATGCCTATTTGTTGTTTATCGTCGATTTACGATAACAAATGTAGTTGCATTGTTTAAGCGACATCTATTGATTCAGTCAAAACTTGAAAAAATATCATTTAGTAAAAATTAATTTCTTTGCCCAATGCCAGGCGAAAAATAAAAAACGGATAATAATAAAAAATTAATAACCTCACGAAACAGGGTTTAAGCCATATTTTTCACTTGTAATATTAGTAAAGTCATAATAAAAAATAATTTGTGAAAAGTTCATGATATTTTATGTTTCCATTGAAAAGACAATTTTATTGACGAACTTTTTGTACCTTTATCAAGTTCTAACGCCACAACCACATCCGAACCGCTGGTTGCTGCTCCGTCCGTTTCACCACTAGTTGCCTGAAGCCGTGAAAAAATCGCTACTCTTCTTCGTCACCACGGGCCTGTTGAGCTTGTGCACCCTCGGCCGCAGCCAGGCGCAGGGCGATTCGAACGATAATGCGCAGGCGGCCGCTGGCAGCCGGGGCCTCATCAGCATGGCGGCTACCGGCCAGGTCCCGGGTTCGCAGGGCGAAGCAGGCAAAGCTGCCACTCCGGCAGCAGCTCCGACCATCGTCAATCCCGATTCGGTGTACATCAACCCCGAGGTGCGGCCCCAGTTTGTGGGCGGCGACCGTGCCTTTGTGGAGTACCTGATGAAGTCCATTCGCTACCCCGAGCAAGCCCTGCAGCGCCGGGTATCGGGGCGGGTGTTTGTCAGCTTCGTGCTCAGCGCCACCGGCAAAGTGCAGGATGCTCACGTGGTGAAAGGTCCCGGTAGCGGCCTCAACGAAGAGGCCCTGCGCCTCATCTGGACCATGCCCGCCTGGGAGCCCGGCCGCGTCGACGGCCAGCCGGTGCGCGTAGCCTGTACCCTGCCCATCAATTTCAATACCGGGCGCTAGCCCCCGTTGCTTATCGATATTCTTAATGCGAATCAGGGGTTAAACTTCATCAGAATGCAGAGCGCGGCAGCTATTTTTCCAAAGACATGCACCTGCAAGCCGGGCATCGAGCGCACTTTAGAGGCCAGTTGAATCTGGGTTTTCTGCTGTAACCAACTGAAAAAAGATTCAATGGGTTGGCGCAGGCTGGAAACGGCGCGGGAAAACAGGTCATTGCTGGCCCGGTCGAAGTGGGCGAGCGATTCAGGCGTGTTTTTTACTTTTTTAACCGGGGTAATGAGTTCTACTTGCTGCTGGTCGCGCACTTGCGCCCGAAGCGGTTGGTCAGCATAGGCTTTATCGGCGATGATGACTTTCCCGCTCACGCGCCCGAGCACCGGACGCAAACAGGTCAAATCATGTGCTGAGGCCTCGGTGATGCCCAAAGCGAAGGGCAGCGGCAACGAACCGTGTTGCCGTTGGCCGAGCACGTGGAGCTTCACGCCATGATAGTAGAGGCCCTTGCTGGCACAATACGACTTGTCGACTAATTCCAGGGCGACCTTGGGCGTACGTTTGGCCGAACAGGTGATGATGGGCATCGAGTCGAGCAACAACACGTGGGCTTGCTGCTCGCAGACCCCCAAATCGGTGATAAGCTGATTAATAAGGAGGGGGAAAGCGTCGGCCAATCGATTGATACGACTTGCAAA
>JALYUI010000243.1 GCA_030853845.1 Bacteroidota bacterium
TGCATGCTCAGCGTGTTGTGCTCGTGGGGCAACAGGTAGTTCAGCACCCCGAAAATGCCCTTTTTCATCTCGCCAGCGTAGCCCGTGCCGCCAATCAGAATCATCTTTTTGGTGAAGTTGATGATGGCGAAGTTGGGCTGGCGGGTGCCGTCCACGGCCGGGTCGGCCTCGAAGCCGGGGGCGCAGATGATGCTGAAATCGGGCGTCCAGGTGGTGTCCGCGCCGGCCTCGGGGCGCAGGAACATGTTGTAGCAAAACAGGTTGTGCCAGGCCTGCTCGTTCACCACGCGCAGCTTGAGCTGGTAGTCGGGGTTGGCGCCGGCGTAGGCTTCACGCACGTAAATGTCCTTGTCGGCCAGGTAGGCCACCATCTTGGCGTGCAGCTGGTCGAACTTGTCGGGGGCGAAGGGAATGTTGATGTCGCCCCACCACACGCTGTTTTCGGTGTTGGCGTCCTTCACCACAAACCGGTCTTTGGGCGAGCGGCCGGTGAACTTGCCGGTGTCGGCCATCAGCGCACCGTTGTCGGTGAGGGAACCCTCGCCGTTGCGCAAAGCGTGCTCAACGAGCTCCGCAGGCGTTAAATTGAGGTGAACGGTAGCGGTTTCGGTGAAGCCCAAAGGCTGCAAACGATTCCGGACATCAGCGGCATTGGTGGGAGCGGTGGACATGGTGGGGAAAGTGTTGGGTGGGAATACTCGCAATCGAGGATACAAAGGTAGAATAGGGCGGCTTGTTCGGAGTGAAACAATTCGTTTCTTTACTGGGACAAATTAAACCTGTGGCCAGGCTGGCCAGCCCAATATACGCATCAATGCGGCTTCCGGGGCGATGCGGGGCCAAATTATCGGCCCGGAACTTACGCACCAGCGGGCCACAGGTTTCCTTTGTCCCTACTTTGTCTCCTCGCTATGCCTTCGCAAATTGCCCGGTACCACGGCCTCTACGGCGACGAGCGCGCCCGGCTCTCGCACGACTACCTGGCCAGCCAGCTTATCGCCCCGCGCCCCCGGGCCACCGACTGGGGCCTCAAGCCCCACCTGCACGAAAACCTGTTCCAGCTGTTCTTCCTCGAAGCCGGCCGCGCCGCCTTCGAAGCGCCCGAGCCAGTGCCGCTGCGCACGCCCTGCCTGGTCATCATCCCGGCCAATACGGTGCACGGCTTCACCTTCAGCCCACAGGTGCGGGGGCGCACGCTCACGCTCTCCGAGGCGCTGCTCGACACGATTTTGCAGGCCACGCCGGGCGTGCTGGTCGAGGTGAACTCGGTGCATATCCTATCCGATTTCAGCTCCGAGGTCACTTTCGGCGATTTGCTCGACTTGGAGCGGCAGATTCACCAGGAAATTTACTCTGAGCTGCCGGGCAAGCAGCTGGCCCTGAACGGCTATTTCAAGCTGCTGTTCGTGAAAATCTTCCGCCTGCTTCAGCACAACCGCCGCAAGCAGGAAAGCCCCAACCGGGCGCTGCACTACTTCCGCGAGTTCCAGAAAGCCATCGAGCGCACTCCGGCGTTCGGCCACCGCATTTCCGCCTACGCCCAGGAGCTAAAGATTACCCAGGTGCACCTCAACCGCATCTGCCAAGCCGTGAAGGGCAAAACGGCCCAGCAGATTGTGCAGGCCCACACCATCCGTCGCGCCCACAACTTCCTCTTATATACCTCGCTCTCGGTGGCCGAAATTGCCTACGAGCTCCAATTCGTCGACCCTGGCTATTTCACCCGCTTCTTCCGCAAGCAAACCGGACTGGCCCCGGCCGCCTACCGCGCCAAAGCCTACCGCAGCGAGGGCGGGAAGGAAGTAGCGCGGACTACAACCGTAGGTCAGCGAAGCTAAAGTCCGCGCTACATCCCGAAACTTTCCTAGCTTTACCGTGCCCGCAATGCCCTTGCAGCGGTCGCGGGCAATTTTCACCAGCTTTTACTTTCTCAATTCCCCACTCTTACGCACTCTATGCAAACTGTTCCTGCTCAGACTGAGCATCCGCTAGCGGCGGATTCCACGAGCCACCCGAAGGGGCTGTACCTGTTGTTCGCCACCGAAATGTGGGAGCGCTTCAGCTACTACGGCATGCGCGCCGTGCTGGTGCTCTTCCTCACCAAGGCCATGATGATGGACAAGGCGTTCGCGTCGAAGTTCTACGGCGGCTACACCAGCCTGGTCTACCTCACGCCGCTCATCGGGGGCTTCATTGCCGACCGCTACTGGGGCAACCGCCGCTCCATTCTCACCGGTGGTTTGCTGATGGCGCTGGGGCAGTTCACGCTGTTTGCGTCGGCCTCCAACTACGGGCCGGCCGATACCCACGCCGTCAGCCACTGGCTGCTGTACCTGGGCCTGGGCGTGATGATTGTGGGCAACGGCTTCTTCAAGCCCAATATTTCCTCGATGGTGGGCTCGCTCTACTCAGCCACCGATAAGCGCAAGGATTCGGCCTACACCATCTTCTACATGGGCATCAACCTGGGCTCGTTCATCGGCAACACCATTACCAGCCTCGTGGGCGATACGGGCCACTCCGAAGACTTCCGCTGGGCCTTCCTGGCCTGCGGCATTGCCATGCTGCTGGGCACCGTGGTTTTCAACTGGGGCAAAGACAAATACTTGCACACCCCCACCGGCGAGCCGGTCGGGACTACTCCCGCCAACTCGGGCGGCATCATGGGCGTGTATGCGCTGCTGCCGGTGCTGCTGGCGCTCATTTTGGGCATTCTCTGGCTCGATTCGGCCATTTCCAGTGTCAGCATTATTGCCGTTTTGCTGGGCGTGGCCGTGCTCGGCATTGCCTACATGATTTTCAGCGATAAATCCCTCAGCGGGGCCGATGTGAAGGGCATTATGGTCATTTTTATCGTGTCGTTTTTCGTGGTCTTCTTCTGGGCGGCGTTCGAGCAGGCCCCGGCCTCGCTCACCTTTTTTGCCGACGAGCAGATGAACCGCACTATTTTCGGCTACACCCTGCCGGCCAGTATTTTCCAGAACCTCAACGCCATCTTCGTGGTGGTGGGCGCGCCGCTCATGGCCATGGTCTGGACAGCATTGGGCCGCCGCGGGGCCGAGCCGCCGTCGCCCCTCAAAATGGCCATTGGCCTGGCCATGCTGGCCGCCGGCTACCTGGTGATGTGCTTTGGCGTGCACAACCTACAGCCGGGGGTGAAGGTGAGCATGTTCTTCCTCGTGGCGCTCTACTTCCTGCACTCGGTGGGCGAGCTCTGCCTGTCGCCCATCGGCCTGTCGCTGGTGAACAAGCTGGCTCCCGCCAAATTCGCCTCGCTGCTGATGGCCGTGTGGTTCCTGGCCAACGCCGCCGCCAACTACCTGGCCGGCTACATGAGCAGCCTCTACCCCGACCCCAAATCGACGGCCCCCGCGCCCCAGATTCTGGGCTATCAAATCACCAACCTCTACGATTTCTTCATGGTGTTCGTGGTATCGGCGGCCGTGGCGGCGGCTATCCTGTTCCTCATCAGCGGCAAGCTGGCCAAGATGATGGATGCCCGCAACTACCCCGCGCCCCCAATGGCCATCGAGCAGCCGTAACTGGTCCATATCCTGCTTTTGATGTCCACACTCGCACATGTTCTCGCCACCAACTCAGGCATTGACCTGGGCTATCGGCAAAAGCCCAAGCAGGTAAGCCCGCTGGCTCCGCTCATGCTTCCCAACGCGGCGCTAAAATGGTATGGCGTGCACGAAGCCAGCCGCCCCATCCCGCAAGCGGTAACTGAAATGGCCCGCCAACAGCTGGCCACGGAGCCGCTGGAAGCACCGGGAATGGGGTTTGCCATCCTGCATCAGTGCGGAGAATCGTTTTATTTTCTCATCGTCGGCACTTGGCGCAACTCCAACGAGCTGTGGCAAACGGTGCTCTACAAAGACAACGATGCCGCCACCGGCTTCGCGCTTTTCCCGCGTGATGCCGCGCACAAGCCCACTCTCTGCGTGTGGGAGCTGGTGCCGGTGTGGCACGAGCAGCAAGCCTGGACCCGGTTTCTAGCCTCGGCGCGAGACGAAGCCGCCGCGCAGAACTGGTTGCGAGATTGCTACGCGGGCAGTGCCGGTTAAGCCGGGCAGGCGGATGAAGATAAAATACAGAAAAAGCCCCCGCAGCAACAGCTTCGGGGGCTTTTGTTGGTGGTAATTGGAGCAGTTACAAGGTCAGGGCTGCACAATGTAGGGGCGGGGCTTGCCCCCGCCCGAGCGTTTGCATCTGCTGGCCGATTCCGTTCAACAATGGGCGGGGGTACGACCCCGCCCCTACATCGTGCAATCCGGAACTGCGCCAGGTATCTGACAAAAAGCCCTCCCGGCCACATGGCGGGGAGGGCTTTAACGTGTTGGGGAGCGAGCCAGCCAGCCCGATACTGGCGGGGGCTGACTATTGCTGGTTAGGCCGGCAGCTCGGCGTTGCGGGCCGCTACCAGCGGCAGCAGCACATTGGCACGGGTCAGGCGGCTATCGGCGGTGTTGGCGTCGAACATGCGTTCGGCTTTGTCGTCGCCGCCCTGGCGGTAGGTTTTCAGTACCAGATTATTGAGCCGGGTTTCGTCGGCCAGCAGCTCGACTTTGGCTTTGGCCCGGGCTTCCGCTTCGGTGATGGCGGCTACTTCCAGGGTGCGGGCCGCGTTTTGGGTGGTGAGGCGCGTGATTTCGGCGGCGCGGCCTTCGGCGCTGTCGAAGCTGGTGACGGAGTTGGTCAGGCCCAAGCGCTGGTACTCGGCCGTGGATTTGCTGTTGGTCAGGAAGACCGTGAAACGGTCGCATTCGGCCTTGGTGAGGAGCGCCGCTACGATTTGGGCATCGGTGTAAGACATGGCAGGAAATGGTTAATGTGGAAAAAAGGGAAAGAAAAAATGCTGAGCGAATAGGAGGCCGCTGAAGCGTCAGGCTTCAGCCGGTGTCCGGATGGTCGAAGCCTGACGTTTCGACCAATTCCCAAACGGCTTCATTGCGGCCTATAACCGCTGCTATTCTTTTTTATTGTGTTCCCCCATCAAATTGCTGGTCCGGCCGGCTCGTCCGCTTCGAGGGCAGCGGCCAGCACGGCGGCTTCGGCGCGCAGGCCGGCCAGGCGAGCCTGGGCCAGCAGGGTAGCGGCCCGGCCGCTGGTACCAAGCAGCTCCTGCCGGGCCTGGCTGAGCAGCAGCGCCCACTGGGCC
>JALYUI010000245.1 GCA_030853845.1 Bacteroidota bacterium
GCGCAGAGAAGCATCTTTACCGCACTAGTAATTTGATTTACTGCTGCGGTAGAGATGCTTCGCTGCGCTCTGCATGACGTTCTGGTTTGCCTGACGTGCTTTTTAATTATTCAATCCTCACCCTGTCGCCGCCTTCTTCCGTACTTTCCTGCCAACCGCCAGCGGCCCCCTGCGCCCCCGGCCATTTAGCCCAAAATTCCTCCGATGACTGCCTTCACCCAACCTACCGCCGAGTCGGCTACCGACACCAGCCGCCCGCCCCGCCACTACCTGCCCGAAGATTTCGTGGTGAACGACTGGGCGGCCATTGAGCCATATTTCCAGGAGCTGCAGGCCCGCGTCGTGGTCACGGCCGCCGAGCTGGAGCGCTGGCTGCTCGACCGCTCGGAGCTGGAATCGGTGCTGAGCGAGGACCTGGCCTGGCGCTACATCCGCATGACCTGCGACACCCAGGATGGTGCCCGCTCCGACGCTTTCCAGTATTTCGTGAGCGAGGTGGAGCCGCAGGTAGCTCCCTACGACCACGCCCTGAACGAGAAGATGCTGGCCATCCCAGCCCTGGCCGAGCTCGATGAAAGCCGCTACGGCGTGTTTCTGCGCTCGGTGCGCCGGGCCTCGGAAATCTATCGGCCCGAAAACATTCCGCTGAAAACGGACATCAGCACCAAGCAGCAGCAGTATGCCGCCACCGTGGGGGCCATGAACGTGACCCTCGACGGCCAGGAGCTGACTCTGCCCCAGGCCGCCGACCACCTCAAAAGCCCCGACCGGGCGGTGCGCGAAGCCGCCTGGCGCGCCATCCAGGCCCGCCGCCTGCAAGATTCTGGCCCGCTCGATGCGCTGTTCACTGAGCTCATTGGCCTGCGCACCCAAGTGGCCCTGAACGCGGGGTTTGCAAACTTCCGCGACTACATGTTTGCTGCCCTGGGCCGCTTCGATTACACGCCGCAGGACTGCTTCGACTTCCACCGCGCCATCCGCGAAACCGTGGTACCGCTCATCGACGGCTTCGACCTGGAGCGCCGGCAGGATTTGGGCCTGCCCGCCCTGCGCCCCTGGGACCTCGACGTGGACCCCAGCGGCCAGCCGCCGCTGCGCCCGTTCGGCACCGGCGAGGAGCTGTTGGAAAAAACCATTACCGTCTTCCAGAACCTCGATTCCTACCTCGGCGACTGCCTGCGCACCATGCGCCAGATGGGCCACCTCGACCTGGAAAGCCGCAAGGGCAAGGCCCCCGGCGGCTACAACTACCCGCTCGATGAGACGGGCGTGCCCTTCATCTTCATGAATGCCACCAGCTCGCTGCGCGACGTGGTGACCATGCTGCACGAGGGCGGCCACGCCGTGCACAGCTTCCTCACGCGCGGCCTGCCGCTGGGGGCCGACAAGCATCCGCCGTCCGAAGTGGCCGAGCTGGCCTCGATGAGCATGGAGCTGATGAGCATGGACCAGTGGGACGTGTTTTTCCCAAACCCCGCCGACCTGCGCCGCGCCAAGAAAACCCACCTCGAAAGCGTGCTCGAAACCTTCCCCTGGGTGGCTACCATTGACAAGTTTCAGCACTGGATTTACGAGAACCCGCTGCACACCAACGAAACCCGCCACCAGCGCTGGGTCGAAATATTCGACGAGTTCAACCAGCGCACCGTCGATTGGCGCGGGCTCGAAAGCTTCAAGCCCTACCTCTGGCAGAAGCAGCTGCACCTCTACGAAGTGCCGTTCTACTACATTGAGTACGCCATGGCGCAGCTCGGGGCCATTGCCGTGTGGCGCAACTTCCGCCAGAACCCCGCCGAGGCCCTGGCCGGCTACAAGCGCGCCCTGGCCCTGGGCTATACCGCGCCCATCGGCCAGATTTACGCCGCCGCCGGTATTCGCTTCGATTTCAGCACCGAGTACCTGCGTACTCTGGCCGACTTCGTGCGCACCGAGATGGAGGCGCTGTAACAACAGGATTGATTGAGAGCCAGAAAGGCGACCCGCGTGAGCAGGTCGCCTTTCTAGTTGAAGTAGAATTCGTTTTTACGAATTGCCGCCCGAAGGAGGGGTTGTCGCCGGGGTGGAGCTGCCACACTTGCCTTTGCCGTGCGGGCGCGGGTCGTGGTCTTTGCAGCCTTCGCACGAGGCCAGGGTGAGGCTGGTGAGCAGTAGGGCCGGCAGCAGCCAGCGGAAACGGGTAAGGGTACGCATGAGGCGGGGCGTTAAATAAGGTGAAATACCAGCAGTAAGCAGCCTGACAAGCTGCGACTTAAAGGTACACGCTATTAACGTCGGATTATTCTCCGCGCGGCAACTTTCTTTTCTCCCGTCCGCCTCCCTACTTCGCGCCGATGGTGAACAGCGGCATCGGCTTCAAGTCGGCATATTTGCCGCCCAGCGATGCCAACTCAGCCTGGTGCAATTGCAGGTAGTTGTTGTAGCGCTTGGCCGCGTCGTCATAAATCACCCGGAAGCCGACCACGCCGGCATCGATTTGCTGAATGCCTTCGACGAAGTTGCGGGCGTTTTCGGTGGAGGCGGCCCCGTCGGGCGCGGCCACCGGATACAGCGCGTTCAGGAGCGAGTCCTGGGCGGTGTCGTACTGGTCAATCAGGGCCGAGCTGGCCATCGTCTGCTGGTCGTAGCGGCGGGCCTTGAGGCGGGCGTTGGCCGCTTCCAGGGCTTTGAGCTGGGACTCGGGGCGGCCGGGCTGGCCGTGCAGCTCGCGCAGCAGCAGGCGCGTGAGGGCCAGCTTCTGGTCGTCGCTTTCTATCATGTTGCGCCATTTCACGTCCACCGAGTCGCGCAGAATGTCGAGCTGCACTTTGGCCGCTGCCGCCGAAGCGGGGTTGACGACCACGTTTTTAGCGTTGTCGCGCTTGCAGGAGGCGGCCAGGCCCAGCAGCAGCACGAGGCCCAGACCAGCCGATTTCAGCGAGGAAGCAAACGAAGTAGCAGGCATAAATAGAAAAGATGAAAGTGCGCCGGTAAAGCTACACCGGCTTAAACTGCTCGAACAACTGGCGGCAGTCGTGGCAGTAGTGCACCGCCCGGCACAGCGTAGCCCCAAACGGCGTGCGCAGCTCGGTATTGTGCTGGTGGCAGTTGGGGCACTCGGCGTACTCCAGAAAATCGAGGTCGAACACCACGTTGCCCAGCACCGGCGGCGGCGAGAGCTTGTGCGCCCGCAGCGCCGCCCGCCCGGCCTCCGAAATCATATCCGAAGTCCACGCCTCGCGCAGGCTGATGTCGACCGTCACCTGTTCGATGCCGTGGGCGCGCAGGGTCCGCTCCACGTCGCGCTTCATGTAGTCCATGGCCGGGCAGCCGGCGAAGGTAGGGGTGAGGTGCACCGCCACCGCGCCCGTGGCCTCGTCAATGTCCACGCCGCGCACCACGCCCAAATCCACCAGCGAAATCGTGGGGATTTCCGGGTCTTTCACGGCTTGCAGCCAATCAAGAATCTGCGCTTTGCTGAGTGGTTCGGTCATAAAGGGGGAAATCTAAGATAAGCAAAAACGTCATGCTGAGCGCAGTCGAAGCATCTCTACCG
>JALYUI010000284.1 GCA_030853845.1 Bacteroidota bacterium
AGTCCGCGCGTGGGCGGAAATAGTAGCCGGGTGGCCGCAGCCGTTCACTCGCGCAGACTCGCAGCGTCCACGCTACTTCGCTGCCACCGCTTTATCCTTCGGCTTAGCCTCCTCCAGCGGCCGCACGTTGTCGTAGAAAAACCGCTCAATCAGCTTCTGATACGGGTCGATGCCGGCTTTGGCGGGCTTCTCGGCCACCACGAAGTGCAGCGTTTCCTCGGGCTGGCTGAGCTTGATTTTGCGCACCAGCAGGGCTTTGCCGCGCACGTCCCACACCTCGCCGCCCGAGCTTAGGTCGGGGCCAAAGATGCCAATGTCGACGTAATCGGCCATTTTAGTGGGGGTTTCGTTGCCGAGGCTGTCGGCCCGCACTTTTTCGGCCTTGATGGTGAGGGCCACGTCGTAGCGGCCGTCGGGGCGGCGGGTGTAGTTGGCCTCCTTCAGCTCGTTTTTGTAGAGCGTAATGGTTTCGAACATATCATGCAGCACGTATTGCAGCGAATCGGGCGTGGCGCGGCGCAGGTAGCCCAGCAGGTCGGCCGAGGTGGCGTAGGGCGGGTGGGTTTCGTGGTGGTCGGCCAGAAAAGCCTTCAGTGCCCCGTTCAGCTTGTCCTCGCCGATGTAGTCCTGCAAGGCGTAGAACACCATGCCGCCCTTGTAGTAGTGGATGTAGGGCTGGTTTTCGCAGAGCAGCAGCGGCAGCTCCTTCTGCCGCTCGGCGCGCCGGCCGCTTAGGTAGTTGGTCAGCTCGCGGCGCATGAACTGCTGCATCTGGTTGGGGCTGAAGGCGTGCTTAGCCGTCATGATGGCCGAATATTCGGCCAGCGACTCCACCAGCATACTCGCGCCCTGCACGTCGGCCCCCACTTCCTGGTGGCCCCACCATTGGTGGCCCAGCTCGTGGTTGGTGATGAAATACGTGAGGTCCGGCGCATCTTTATCGCGCAGGTCATCGATGAAGCCCGCGCTCTCCGAGGTCTGAATTGTGTTGGCGTAGCTCTGGGCGAAGGACTTGTAGCGCGGAAACTCCAGCAGCCGGATTTGTCGGTACTGGTACGGCCCGAAGGCGTTGGAATAATACGCCAGCCCGTCGCGCAGGGCCTGGGCCATGTGGTGCACGTTCTGGCCGTGGTGCGGGTCGTAGTAGATTTCGATGGCTACCGGCGCGCCGCCGGCCGGGCTCTGCCACTGCGTTTTATAGGTCTGGTAGCGGGCCGAAAGCACGCTCAGCAGCGGCATAATGGGTACATCCATGCGGTACTGGAAGTAGCGCCGGCCGCTCTGGGTCCACTCCTTTTGCAGGTAGCCGGCCGTGATGGCCAGCTGGTCGGGGTCGGTGCTGAGGGTAGCCCGGAAGCGGACGCGGTCGGCATCGCGGGCAAACTGCGCCCGGTTCAGGCCGCGCGGGTCGTTTTGGCGGGGCACGCGGGCGCGGTTGGGCAGGCCCTGGCGGTGGCGGGCTTCTTCGTCGTTCAGCTCGTTGCCTGGCTGGTAGCCGATGCGAAGGCTGCCCACGTCGAGAAAGGTGCCGTTGGCCGTGAGGCGGTCTTCTGGCGAGATACTGGCCCAGTCGAACACGCCCGTGCCCTTGACGCGCGAGGTGAAGCCCCTGGCCCGGTAGTCCTCATCGTAGGTCAGCGTGAGCGAGTCGGCGGCAGCCAACGGCTGGGCCAGCTGGTAGAGGCGCACGCCAGCCACCGGGTCATCGAGCAGCATCCGGGCCGGGCGGCCCAGCGCCAGGCCGGCCCGGATGCTGCGGCTGGGGTCGTAGTTCACGTACAGCGAATCGAGCGCCCGGCCAGTTTCGTTGCGCAGCGTGAACCGGCCGCGCAGGTGGTAGCCGCGCGGGCTAGCTGTCGGAAACAGGTCGGCCGCCAAATCAATAGCCACGATTTTGGGCTGGGCCAGGTTCTCAAACCGCTTGTACTGCCGCTCGGTGCGGGCCTGCCGCGCCTCCAGCGTCCGGGGTTTCACGAACTCGTTGAGCACGTTGGTGTTGTAGAACACCCAGGTGCCGGCCGCCGCCACCGCCAGCCCAGCCAGCAGCAGCGC
>JALYUI010000307.1 GCA_030853845.1 Bacteroidota bacterium
GCCGCCCTCGTGGGCGGCGTGGGCGGCCACGCCGGCCTCTTCGCCACCGCCAACGACCTGGCCGTGCTCATGCAGATGAACCTACAGAACGGCAAGTACGGCGGCTCGCAGTTCTTCGCCTCGCCCGTGGTCACGGAGTTCTCGCGGCCGCAGTCGGCCAGCAGCCGCCGCGGCTTGGGCTGGGACCACGGCGACCCCAGCAAAGCCGAAGGCCCCACCAGCAACCTGGCCCCGGCCAGCACCTTCGGCCACACCGGCTTCACGGGCACCTGCGTGTGGATGGACCCGGAAAACCAGATTCTCTACATCTTCCTCTCCAACCGCGTGTACCCCGATGCCGGCAACAACAAGCTGCGCCAGTTCAATATCCGCACCCGCATTCAGGAGGTTATTTATAAGGCGCTGGCAGCGGGCAAGGCGAAGGAGCTGCCCGATACTGTCGCCCCCAAATAAAGCTGGCTGAACTGTGAAAACCACCACGGGGCTACGACGTTGCAGTCGTAGCCCCGTGGTGGTTTTTGCTTATTTAAAGATGAAGTCCATCATCAGATTATAGCTGGTATTAAAGGCCGGCTGTTGGGTTTCGCGCCAGCGCTGGTGCATAATACCGATGTCGCAATCGAGCTTATGCTCGGGAAAGCTGTGGCGGTAGTAGACGGAGGCGCGGTTTTCGGTGAGTTTATAGGGGCTCCACTGATGGCCCATTTTTTCGGCGGTGCCGGCGCTGTAGTCGTCGGCGGCCGTCAGCACTTCGTCGTTGAGGATAATCCAGTGCCGGTGCGTCGGGTCGAGCGGGATTTTGGCATTCACCATCTCACGCGCCCGCAGCTCGAACGGCGTGGGCCAGCGGCTAAAACCGGGCGTAAAATAAAACCGGTAGTCGGCGCGTAGTGTATTGGTAAATAATATTTTACCGAATTGCACATCGTAGTAAAGCTTCTGAAAGGGCCGCAGCTCGTTGCGGTAGGTGTTAGGTTGGCTGGCCTCGTAGGGGGCCTCTTCCTGGTAGGAATTGCGCCGCCAGTAACCGAACGAAACGGCCGTGCGCCAATGCGGGCTAATGCGATAAATAAAATCCTGCGTAACGACGAAAAGTCCCTGCCGCTTCACCGGGTTCAGGTCGCCCGTGGGGTCGCTGTGCCGGCCGAAACCGATATCCGTTACCGAGGTCCAGTGCTCCGAAAGCTCCTTATCAAGCCCAAAGGCTACCCAAGTGGTGAGCTTACCGCCCTGGGCCTCAGCCCCAATCTGGGCAGCGGCGCGGCCGGGTGCGAGAATGGGAGCGGCAAAAGCAAGCAAGGCGGCGAAGCGCGTGAGGTTGGTCATAGCGGGGCAGGTTAAGCAACGCCAGACTACCGGGCTATTTGCCGCTGAATAGTCTTACCAGGCGAAGATTGCAGCCGCAGTTTCGCACTCAAGCCCTAAAGTTTTCATGAAGTGACTACCGCAGCCGGCACCCGCTACGCGGTAAACTGCTGTCATTAGCGGCAGAATTCGTCTTCGGGGTCTTTATCGCCTATTTCTGCCGGATGATGCACAATTTTCAGAGCCGTCTTCGGAATTTCGACGCTAAAGGTGTTTATCACCCATTCCTGAAACTCCCCGTTGGGCTCAACTTTGAAACCTGCTTTCGGCTCATTTGGCGGGGAGATGAATTCTTCGCCCCGCCAAACTTCATCGTAGCCAATAGACATGCTAACAGCTGACAATTAAATTTTTAACCCTATACTTTCTGTTTAATTACTTTTCATCATGGCCTCTTCTATTTATCAGAACGCCGCAAAGGAACGTCAATATAAAGCCGCAAACGGACTTTCATTGGCAGAATTTGATGCGTTTTATATCCTGTTTGCTCCCTTTTACGCGCCTAAACAAGCGTTACCTTATTCGCCAACTATACCCGTTTTGCTTGTCGATAAGCGCGAGGCATTATTATTCATTCTTCACTATTTCAAAGCGTATCCAACCCTGCAAAATAGGGGTCTTTATTTTGGCATGTCTGATGCATCTGTTAGCAATTGCCTGACCCGACTCAAGCCCTGCTTGAAAGCTGCTTTAGTGCAACAAAACGTGTTGGCTCATCGGTTATTTGCTAACCAACAAGCGTTTGAGGCAGCCTTCGCTGGGGAGGCAGACTTGTTTATTGATGTGACGGAATTTCCCATTGAACGCGCTGTTAATCAGGAAGCAAAGAAAGGCCATTATAGTGAAAAAAAATTCACAGCGTAAAAACGTTGGTTATTGGCACTGGCAAAAAGCACTTAATATTTTTGAGTGCCTTTTTTCCGGGTCACACGCATGATTTCACCATTTTCAAAGAAGTGTTCGCCGGATTTGATTTTTCAGGCTTACGGATTCACGTCGATTTGGGATTTGTCGGCATTCAGAAAGCCGTTCAAACAATTAACGTGAATATTCCGCATACAAAGCCCCTCCAAATGCTTTTGACTATCCGACAAAAAGCAGAAAATGTAGCTCTTTCCCGGCTACGGGTAGTCATCGAAAATAGCTTTGCGAAAATGAAGTCACTTTTTGTATTGCGAATAGAAAATCGCATGAAAAACAAACAACGATTAGATGAGGCAATGAAATTATATGCAGGCTTGGCAAAATTTAAAAACCATAAGTCTTTTTATTTTGGTGTATAGCATGTCTAATAACGTTTTAACCCTTTGTGTTTTTTAAATCCGCTCATGTTGTTTAGTAGCTGTTTGTAAATCAGAAATGATATTCTAATTACCGCGAATAGCAACCGCTGATATCTCAGCGTTATATGCAGGTAATTAGCAGCACTGTACCCACCGTTGCCTGAGTATCCGTTCCTTCGATTTGGAGGGCTCTAATTACCCAGCTCAAAAAACGCCAAGCCCCGCAATAATTTTAGCTCTATAGTTCAGCGTTATGTCTCAAGTCAATCCCTTCTCCAAACCTCTATAGTCGAGTGCTCCTTTATCGTAGCCCGCATGCAGTAGTAATCATATCGGCAGGATTTACTATCGCAGTAGAAATGCTTCACTGCGTATACGCCAGATGAGCATGACCGTTCTATAGCAATTTATACGGCCGTTCCGACTTGCTACGCCACCAGATACCCCACGCCGCGCACGGTTTGCAGGAAATCGGCTGGGGCGTAGGATGCCAGCGTGCGGCGCACGTTGCCAATCTGCACGTCGATGGCATTCGAGAAATCACGGTTCTTGCCGATGTGCGCGCCGAGCTGTTTGCGGGTGAGGGGCTGCCCGCGATGCTGCACCAGCAGGTGCAGCAGGTCGAACTGCGAGCGGCTCAGTGGCACCTCATGGGGGCCGTGCTGGAGCCGGCGGGCGGGCGGGTTGAGCACGAAGCCCGTGCCGAAGCTGAGCCGCGGCTGCGGCTGGCTGAAGCGCTGCCGCGCAATGCAGCGCAGCCGGCTGGCCAGCTCGGGCAGTTCCACGTCGGGGGGCAGGCACTCGTCGGCCCCGGCGGCAAACCCGCTGATTCGCTCCTCCACGGCCGACGTGGCAGTGAACAGGATGAAGGACGTGGCCTCGCTGGTGTGCTGGTCAGCTTCGGCCAACAGGGTCAGGCCGTCGCCGTCGGGCTGGGTTTGGGCCAGCAGCACGAAATGGTAGGCCGTGTGGGCCAGACACAGGCGGGCGGCGGCCAGGGTGGCGGCCTCATCAACCACGTAGCCGGCGGCTTGCAGGTAGGCGCGGCGCGCCAGCCGCTGGGCTTCGTCGGGCTCGGCCAGCAGCATTTTCAGAGGGGAATTCATGGCTGGGAGGGGGTTTCGGTGGGCCGGAAAGCCGGGGTGGGTTGGGCGGCCAGCATCCGCACCTGGGCGTGCATGCCGGGCTTGAGGAGGTGGCCGGGGTTGGCCAGGGTGCAACGCACTTTCAGCACTTTGCTGGCGGGGTCGAGCAGGTTAAAAACCTGGTCGATGCGGCCGCGCAGGGGCTGGCCGGGGTAGCTGAGGGTGGTGATTTCCACGGGCTGGCCCCGGCGCACCTGGTCGAGGTCGGCCTCGAACACGTTGGCCATCACCCACACGCTGTCGAGGCCCACGATGGTGAAGGCCGACTGTAGCTGCGAAGGGTTGAAGTGCATGCCCGCCGCCAGGTGCTTCTCGGTGATGAAGCCCGCAACCGGGGCGCGCAATTCGTAGTGGCCATCGGCGGCTTGGTGGTACATGCTGAGCTGGCGCTCGTTGCGGTTGGTGTTGCCGGTGGCGCGGGCCACTTCCTTTTCGGCCTTATACACGTCCTGCTCGGCCCCGATGCCGTCCTGGAACAGCTCGCGGGCTACGGCCAGGTTTTTCCGGGCTACGGTGAGGTCGGCGCTGCTGCTGGTGCGCTGGTTTTGCAGGTCGGCCATCTCGCCGCTGCTAAGCACGGCCAGCACCTGGCCGGCCCGCACCTCATCGCCCAGGTCGGCCCCCACGCGCAGCACCTGCCCACCCATGCGCGGAAACACGCGGGCCATGCGGTTGCCGTCGGCCGCGATTTCGCCACTCAGCTCCAGCTCGGGCCTTGGCGACTCGGCAGCGGCAGTAGTGACAGTGGCGGCCGCAGTCAGGCTTTGCGGGGCGGGCTCTGCGCGCTCGTCTTCGGGCGATTGGGTGCAGGCGCCGAGGGCCAGGGCACCCAGCAGCAGGGCGGCCCGGCTGGCCTGGCGGGCGTGGCTTTGCGGTGGGCGGCTCCGGGCAATAATGGGCGGATAGAATCGGGTCATAGCAATAGCAGCGCTTATCGTGCTACAAGGCTACTGACCGGGCATTAGAATGGGATTAGAAGAAATGAGAATGTGGGGGTGAGGTATTCGTCAGGGCAACCAATCCAGCTTCCCACTCACGCCGTGGGCAGCCGCACCAGCACCGTCGTGCCGTGGCCCAGCTGCGAGGTTAGCTGAAGCTGCCCGCCGTGCTGCTCGATAATTTTTCGGGCCAGCGCCAGGCCCACGCCGTGCCCCACCACCGGCCGGGCATTGGCCGCCCGGAAAAACGGCTGGAATACCTGCGGCAAATCGGCTTCGGCAATGCCAATTCCCTCGTCGTGGATGCGCAGCAGTACGCCGCCGGGCTCATATTCGAGCGCGGCAGTTACCGGCGCGGGAGCCGAATACTTGAGGGCATTTTCGAGCAGATTCACCAGGCTGCGGACCAGCAGGGTGCGGTTGCCGGTGAGTTCCAGTTGCTCGGGCTCGGCCGGAAGCTGGCCGGTGTGCAGGTGCAGGCGCGGGCGCTGAGTGGGCTCGATGGCGGCGCAGGCTTCGGCCAGCAGCTCGTCGACGCGGATGAGGCTGTTGTGCTCGGGCAGGGGCACTTCGGCCTGGGCCAGGTCGAGCAGGTGGTTGAGCAGGGAATTGAGGTGGGTGAGGTCGGCGAGCAGGTCGCGCAGGGCGGCGCGGTAGGCGGCGGGCTCGCGGTCGCGCGTGAGAGCCAGCTGGGCCTCGCCAATGCTGGCGGCCAGGGGCGTGCGCAGCTCGTGCGAGGCGTTGCGCACGAAGGCCCGCTGGGCCTCGAAGCTGCCTTCGAGGCGGTCGAGCAGGCGGTTGAAGGTGTGGGCAAGGCGGGTCAGCTCGTCGCGCTCGTTGCCGGCCAGGTTTTCGGCCAATCGCCGGTGCAGGTCGTGGGCCGTGATGCCGTCGAGCTGGTCGTTGAGGGCGGCGATGGGGGCCAGCGCCCGCCCCGCAAACAGCCGCCCGGTTGCGTAAATCAGCAGCAGACTGCCCACGAACAGCGAGGCCATTATAGTGGCCAGGTGGCGCAGGCGGTCCTGGCCCGACACGTTTTCGGCCCCGGCTACTACCACGTACTGGCCCTGGTTGTCGCGGTATAAAATGCCGACTGCCTGCCGGGAGCCATCCTCAAAATATTCCTCGTGCCCCGCCTGAATGCGGGCCAGCACGTCGGGCGGCACTTCGAGGCGGGCATCTTCGCGCACGAAGCTCACCTCGCCCCGGGCATCGTAGAGCTGGATGATTTCCTCGGTGAGGGCGCGCTGGTAGCGCTTCTGAAACTCCTGAAAAGCCGAGCTGCGCAGCTCATCTTTCTCCAGGTAGATGTAGGCGGCCACCTCGGCGCGCTCGTGCAGGCGCTGGCGAAAATCGCGCTGGCTGAAGTCGCGCTGGAGCAGGTAGGCGGTGGCCAGCACCACCAGCAGGATAAAGGCCACCAGGCCCAGAAACAGCCAGGTCAGGCGGTTGCGGATGGTCATGGGCGGGGGTGTTTGGGAAAAACAAAGAACGTCATGCAGAGCGCAGCGAAGCATCTCGCGTGTGGTAGTAACTCAATCGATTGGATTACTAT
>JALYUI010000309.1 GCA_030853845.1 Bacteroidota bacterium
CCGTTCGGAGGTCTTAATAACGGCGCGGGTACGCGAACTACAAAGTTCGCGCTACTGTCCGGCGCTACTGCCCGGCCGCCTCGCGGTAAATACTCGTTATCCGAAACAGGCCCGTTTTGTGGTCCACGTCGCTCAGGCTCTGGTCGAAGCGCAGGTTGCTCAGCTTGCCAACGAAGGCGGGGTTGCTGGTACCGTAAGCCTCGCGCAGGTAGCGCATGGTGAGCGGAAAAATGAGGCCCGTGAGGCCTCGGCTGAAGTAGTAGCGCGGCGCCACATACGGCCCGAGCGCGTTGGAGCCCGGCGTGAGGGCAGCCGTACCGGGGGCTTCGATGCTGCCCGGTACGGTGCTGCTGCTGTAGACGGTGAGCGTATCGGCCGCTTCGAGCTGGTACTCGCCGCCGCGGTAGAGCCGCCGGGTGCGCCCCTTGCTGGTGACGTAGCCCCAGAGGCTGTCGGGGGCAAGGCGTATTTTCTGACGGCTGTTGCCCACGGGCACCACCACCACTACCTGCCCGCGCTTGTCGGGATAGAAGGCATCGAGGCCGGCGGGCTGGGGCTGGCGGCGGTGCCAGGCCGCCCCCGTGCGGTAGGCCCCGGGTGGAATCGTGAATATCTGGGCGGTGGCGGGGCCGGTCAGGCCGAGGCTCATTATTGCTCCAATCCAAAAACAAGCTATCCGCATAAGCTCCTTATTATCCTTATCAGGTAATCGATTCCACTACCCCGGCAAAGGTACGGGCCGCGCTGCCCGCGAAACCCGGGCCGGAAACCGGCCGTAGCAAATCTGCTTTCCATTGCCGAACTTTGGGCTGCCCACCCCGGGTTCCATTCCGAAACTATTCCTGCCTTCATGAAAAAAATCCTGTTGCCGCTGCTGCTGCTGGCGGCCCTCGCCCTCGTCACCGGCTCGGCCCAGGGCTGGGGCTTTTTCGGCCACCGCACCATCACGCAAGTCGCCGTGTACGAGCTGCCCGCAGCCATGCAAAGCTTTTACTACCGCAACCTGCTTTCGCTGGTGCTGCAAAGCACGGCCCCCGACGAGCGCCGTGGCACCGACCCCAGCGAAGCCCCCAAGCACTTCATCGACATGGACCACTACTCCGAAGACGACCCCTTCAGCAAGGTGCCCCGCGAGTACGAGAAGGCGGCCACCAAGTTCAGCACCGATACGCTGAAAAAGTACGGCACCGTGCCCTGGGTGGTGCTGGAGATGAAGGACAGCCTCACCGAAGCCTTCCGCCTGCGCGACACCACCGACATCATTCACTACTCGGCCGAGCTGAGCCACTACGTGAGCGACGCCTTCGTGCCGCTGCATACCACCATCAACTACGACGGCCAGCTGACCGACCAGAAAGGCCTGCACGCCCTCTGGGAGAGCCAGCTGCCCGAGCGCTTCATTGGCACCTACCGCCTCGATAGCGAGCCGGCCAAGTACATCAAAAACCCGCTCGATGCCATCTGGACGGTGCTGGGCCAGAGCTACGGCTTCCTGGGCGAGACGTTTGACCGCGCCCTGAAAATCGAGAAAACCATGAAGCCCGAGGTGCGCTACACCTTCGCGCACCGCTACGGCAAAACCTCGCGCCGCTTCTCCGATGCCTTTGCCGACGAGTACGACAAGGCCGTGGGCGGCATGGTCGACTACCGCATGCGCATGGCCCCGGCCCTGGTGGCTTCGCTCTGGCTCACCGCCTGGCAGGATGCGGGCAAGCCCGACCTCAACGCCCTGATGCACCCCAGCAAGCCCACCAAGACCGAGAAGGAGAAACTCGCCACTGAGCTCGAAGCCTGGAAGAAAAACACCCTCGCCCAGGACCAGCTGCTGCTGGCCCAGCAGAAGCTGAAAAAGGTGGAAGTAGTCGAAACCATCAAGTCGGCCCGCGATATGGGCGACTCCGGCAACAGCGACAATGCCGACGTGCCCGCCCGCGAAAACAGCCGCCCCGCTGCCACCGACGACGATGCCGGCCCGGCCAAAGTGAAAGTAAAAACCAAGCGCCCGGGCTACAACCCGGATAAAATCAAGGAAAAGCTCGACGACTAAGCCCGCCCGCATGACCGTTTCCGTTGCCGCCCGGGGCCGCGCGGGGCTGCCGGCGCTAGCGCTGCTGGCCCTGCTGGCCGCCTGTAGCC
>JALYUI010000323.1 GCA_030853845.1 Bacteroidota bacterium
GAGAGTCGGTCGCCGCCAACCTTTTATCGTAACGCCTGCCGCTTTCACCAGCGGCAGGCGTTTTGCTTATATCATTGTTTGCAATAAGAGTCCTTTTAGTACGGCGGCTATTTGTTCTCATGTGTAATATGTCAAAGATTGTAGGTTGAAACCGTGAGAGGGGGTTGTAATTTTGGGGTTAATTATCTCAGTAGTATTCAGTGCAGGTTTCTCCGGCGCGTTATAACCGCAGTATTGATTGGCTAACGGTATTGCTCTACCTACTGCTGGTGGGGATGGGGTGGCTTTGCATTTATGCTTCCAGCTACTCACCGGATGCGCCTGCGAATCCTCTGGCGAGTATGAGCTTTGACAAGCTTATGGCCTTTAACTGGTTTAAGCAACTGTTATGGATTGCAACGGCAGTAGTATTAATTGTCATTTTGTTGGTGATAGACTATAAGGCGTATGATACGCTGGCGTATGGGCTATATTTCGGTATGATTGCGCTACTGCTAGTAACAATGGTAGTGGCGCGGCCAATTGCCGGGTCGCGCTCGTGGCTGGAGCTAGGGCCAGTGCGATTACAGCCGGCGGAGTTTGCCAAATTCACAACGGCGCTGGCGGCTTCGCGATTCATGGCCAGTATCAATTTGCGCTATCAAAACTGGCGCGACCAACTGGTGCTGGCAGGTATTACGCTTTTGCCGCCGTTGTTGATTGTAGCTTCGAATGAATCGGGGCAGGCGCTAGTGTTTGGTGCGTTGCTGTTGGCTTATTTCCGCGAAGGGATGTCGCCCTTGATACTATTGCTGCTGGCAGTGGGTGGTGTTATCCTGCTGATGGCGCTCTTGGTGCCGAAACTTTGGCTGGTAGGAGGATTTACTATAATACTGCTGGCGGTACTGGGGTTAAACCGACGGATAATGCGTCATCATATCCCGCTGGCTTTAGGCGTTTGGCTGGCGGTGATTGGAATGGTGGTGGGGGTGGATTTCTTTTACAATAAAGTGCTCCAACCTCACCAGCGGCAGCGGATAGAGATTTTACTCAATCCTTCTTCGGACCCGCTTGGCAAAGGTTGGAATGTGACGCAGAGTAAAATTGCCATTGGTTCGGGCGGATTGGTGGGAAAGGGATTCTTACAGGGGACTCAGACGAAATTTGATTTTGTGCCAGAACAGAGCACCGATTTTATTTTCTGTACTGTGGGGGAGGAGTTTGGCTGGCTGGGCAGCTTAGTTGTGCTCGGGCTGTATCTGACGTTGCTGTGGCGGATTATCTATGTGGCGGAACGGCAGAAATCGGTATTTGGGCGAACATATGGCTATTGTGTGGCATGCGTGCTGTTTTTTCACATTACGGTGAATGTGGGTATGACCATCGGATTAGCTCCGGTAGTGGGAATACCGCTGCCGTTTTTCAGCTACGGTGGGTCGTCGTTGTGGTCGTTTACGATTTTGCTGTTTACGCTGCTGGCCCTCGATGCCTATCGTAAGCAGGATTTGGTGCGCTAATGGGCAGCGGGCGCGTACCAAGCTGGATATGGGTAGTGCTACTGTTCGTGCACGCGGCATGCATTTCCTGGGCACTCCATAACAGGCGGTGGGACTTCCCGGACTCGGGTCGCTACCAGCAAGCGGGGCTTAATATTCGTGAGCATGGCCAGCTATATGCTCGCATCTGGCCAAATGAGGTGCCGCGCGGGGAGGCAGTGCAGGAATTCACTATTCGCCCTCCAGGCTATCCGGTGGTGCTGGATTTACTGGAGGGCGCGCACAACAGTCCATGGCTAGTGCTATTGCTGCAAAATGTGCTTAGCCTGCTGGCCCTCGGACTTGTAATGCAATGGTGGGCACGAATCGCGAAACCGTTGCGAACAAATTGGCTGGGGGCAGTGGGACTGATGCTGCTTTTTCCGGCGCAGCTTATTTACGCCAACGCGGTGATGAGTGAGCTGTGGCTTCAGGCTTGTTTGCTAGCTGCTGTGGGCTGGGCATTACTTTTCAGCGATACTGGCAAAATCCGGTATCTTTTGGGTGTTGCGGTGGCGATTAGCTTGGCGCTGCTGCTGAAACCGGTATGTTTTCCATTGGCGGCAGTAATGGCGGCGGTGGCAGGCTGGCTGGCATGGAAACGGAGGCGCAGCGTGCTGCTACTGGTTGGTTTGCTTCCGGTACTGGTAGCCGGGATATATATGCGTTGGAACGAGCAGCGGACTGGCTATTTTCATTTTTCCAGCATTGCCGAAATCAATCTGCTCCACTACAATGCAGCGGGCGTGGTGCGCCAGCTGGACGGCCCGGTGGCGGAGGAAAAATGGGTAGCCGAAGTGTTGCGGGCTGCCAACGCGCAACCGGATTTTGCCGGCCGGCAACGGCTCATCCGCGACCGGGCCGATTCGGTGATTTCTGCGCACCCATTTGTGTACGCGCGGCAGCATTTGCTGGGTATGGGGACCATGCTATTAGACCCTGGGCGGTTCGACATCAGCGAGTTTTTAGCCCTGAAGCCGCTACCTGGTGGCGGGCTGCTGGCACGGGTGCGGGCCGAGGGCTGGCGGCAGGCCGCAGGTGGGTTGCCGCTGGGGCTGCTCGTCGTATTAGGACTACTTACCCTAGCGAATGTAGGGCGTCTGCTGCTGGCCATTCGTGGGTTTATTCGCCTTGGGCGCGGGGCGGCCAGCTGGCGCGTGGCGCGTTGGCTGGCGGTGGGGGGGCTGGGGTATCTGGCGCTGCTGACGGGGCCGCTGGGGGCAGCACGTTTTCTGGTGCCGGCTTGGCCGCTGCTGCTTGGCCTGGCGCTTATGGGACTGCGGGGGCCAGTTGCAGAGCAGACTTAACGAATCAGCAGCCGACGTCCGTGCGTGAACGATTGGGCTAACGCGGCGCAGAATACCGGTGCGGCCAGGTAGCCCATGCGGCCAAGGTCGCCGGAAAGAAGCATGTGCAGTACCACAATCAGAAGCAAACCGGTATCGGCCCAGCCCAGGAAAGCGAATACAGATGGTGACGCTGTCAGGCGTTTGGTTTGCCACCAAATGAGGACGGGAACGAAGGTGAAGAACCCAAAAATGCTGAGCAACTCACCTATGCCTTTGGTAGAACCGGCGCGATGCAGCGAGTAGCGCAGGTTTTCGGCGTGGGCGAGGGCATTGCTGACTGATTGAGTGGCCAAAGCCCCCAGACGGTGGTCGATGAGCTGATGAACGATGAGCAACAGCGCCAGCCCGGCGGCTAAGGCTACCAGCTGACGGGGCCAGGGCAGGGCCGGCCGGCCAAACCACAGCAGCCAAGGTACCAGCAGTAGGAAAGATTCCTTTGCCAACGGGCCTACCACCAAGGCCAGCGCGACGGCCCAACCTCCGCCCGAACCGCGCCGGATGGCGTAGTACGCCAGCCCGAATACCAGCAGATACAAGCTATCAGTTAGGGGCAGGCCGGCAGCATATTCGGCCCAGCGGCTGCTGAGCACGGCCAGCAATGCCAGCGCAGTTGCTGCCGACGTAGCCCCGGCCAGCCGGGCGGCGTTGAACCAGCAGGCCCCGGCGGCGGCCAGCAGCAGACAGTTGACGAGGTAAAAGGCGAACCGGAGGGGCCACAGGCCGGCTGGACGCTGGGGCCAGATGCGCCCGTATATCTGGGCGACGGGCGCGGCTACGGCGGCGGCGGCGGCCGGCACCAGCACCCGGTACCGGCGGGTAACGCTGACGCTGTCGAACCGCCCGGTGGCCATGCGCAGGTAGCCGCGCGAATCGAGCGAGTGCGAGAAATCGTAGTGCACGTACATCGGGTAGGCAAGGTTGACCAGCGCGCCCAGGGCCAGCAGCCACGGCAGCAGCCAGCGACGCAGGCGCAGGCCAGGAACAAATACGTAGGCGGCCGCCACGGCGCTAGGCAAATTTGCGCTCAATGAGCTTCAGCAGCTTGTTGACGTGCTCTTCCTTACGGCTCCAGTCGTAGCGGGTCCCAAGGTCAGTCGCGACGTAGGCGCGGGCCTGCTCGGCGGTGGGCAGTGAGTCGAGGTGCTGAATGGCGGCGTGATAGTCCATGTTTTCGCCGTTGAACAACTCGTTGATGAAGCTGAAGCGCTGGTTAATGGAAATGGCTTCGCGCAGGGTCTCCACCTTCGGCCCAGCCCGCTCAGCCTGCGAAGCGGGGGCGGCGGTGGCACGCAGGGTATCAGCCAGCGCAGTTGCGGGCGGCTGGGAGGCTCTGAGCTTTTCGTGTAGTGGTACGTTGGCCGCGCCGGTATCGGGTAGCGGTTGGGCCGGAGTTGGGGGAGACAGCGTTTCGGGCGGGGCTGCAATTGGCGCAGCTGCGGCTGGAGCCGCCATGGTTGCAACGGGCGCTGCTAATGCCGCCGGACGGGTGGGCACAGGTAATGACTGGGCCAACGGCGGGATAGCTACTGGCTCCGCCAGGGTTTCAACCGCAGGTTTAGCATCGGCAGACGCGGCGTTCAGCGTGGAAACGGGGCCATCTTCCAGCAGGTCGGCGGTAGTGAGGGGCAGCAGCGCACTCAGCTCCTCGACCAGGCGCTGCATGGGCTGGTGAGCGCGGTAGTTGGCGGCGTAGTACAGCTCGAAGCGGTGGATGAGGAAGTCGCGCGTGAGGGCATTATTGGCCGACAGGCTGTCGAGAAACCCCTGATAAAATGCTTTGTCGAAGTCAAGGTAGCGCAGGCCGTCACGCAGGCTTTCCAGCGTTGGGGTTTCGGCGGTGCCTAATAGCAGGCGCTGGAAGCTGCCTTGGGAGTCGGCGGCCAGGCCGAGAGTATCGGTTGCGGCCTGGGCCAGCAGGGGCTCGAAGGCAGTACGACTTAGGCTAATGTGGCGCGAAAGCACGTTCATGAACTGCGTAAGAGCCATTTGAACGGGGGGCACCTCAAAATCGAAGTAGGGACTGCGTAGCCGGGTGGTTTCGGCCTGCCACTGGCCCAGTAGCTGGCGCATTACCAGCAGGTTGAGCTGGCGCACCGGTGTAAACTTCAGGATGCCCGGCCCATCGATGGCGGCGTGGGCCTGGGCATCAAAATACTGGTCGCAGAGCCGGGTGGCCAGGCGACGCCCATATTGGGTACACTTGGCAAGGCTATATTTGTCGTTCATACAATGGCCGATTTCGGTGGCCGAAAGTTAGGCACAAATGCCCCTGCTTACGATTGAAAACTTGCCCGGCGAGGCCATTCCGGTGCCGGCCGGGGCTACCCTGCTGGCCGCCCTCCAGGCCGCTGGCCACGACTGGATGCACGCCTGCGGGGCCAAAGGCCGCTGCACTACCTGCCGGGTGCAGGTGCTGGCGGGCTTCGAAAACCTCACGCCCGCCACCGAAGCCGAGCTGCGCTACCGCGCCGCTGGCCGCCTGCTGCCCACCGAGCGTCTCACCTGCCAGGCCTGGCTGCCGGCGGGCGGGGTCATTGGGCGGGTGCCCGAAGCCACGCAGCTGCCGCACGTGCGGTATTGCTGATGCCTGCTCGCTGCCAATATATTCTGTCGGCTCTGTTGCCAGCGACCCACAGCTACTCAGCCGCTTTGGCTGCTGGCGCGTTGCGGCCTACTGCCCGTAGCCTTGAGGCTCGGCCGTTCGTCCCTAACTTTAGGTTTCCAACCCACCTCAAACGCGCTGCACTTTGTTTATTGAACCCCGCGTCGGCAACCGCCACAATGCGCCCCGCCGGGGCTGGATTGAAGTGGTGTGCGGCTCCATGTTTTCGGGCAAAACCGAGGAGCTGATTCGCCGCCTCACCCGCGCCCGTATTGCCCGGCAGCGGGTCGAAATCTTCAAGCCTACCCTCGATACCCGCTACCACGCCGAAGATGTGGTGAGCCACAACGCCGCCCGCATCCGCTCGACGCCGGTGGCCATTGCCTCGGAAATTCTGCTGCTGGCGGCCGGCTCCGACGTGGTGGGCATCGACGAAGCGCAGTTCTTCGACGAGTCGCTGGTTGATGTGTGTACTCAATTAGCTAATAATGGCACCCGCGTTATCGTGGCCGGGCTCGATATGGACTACCTGGGCCGGCCCTTCGGCCCCATGCCGGCGCTGCTGGCCACGGCCGAGTACGTGACCAAAGTGCATGCCGTGTGCGTATGCTGCGGCGAAATTGCCTCTTATTCGTACCGCATCGCAGCCAGCGCCAGCCAGGTGCTGCTCGGCGAAACCGACTCGTACGAGGCCCGCTGCCGCCCGTGCTTTCTGGCGGGCATGGAGACCAAGCAGCCGGCAGCCGTGGCCCAAGCGGCCGCGCACTAAACGGCCGGCTGGGGCGTTAGCTCAGGCTGGCTGGCCGCTGGCTGGTTTTCCTTTCACGTTGTCCTTTTTGCTGCGCGTATGTTTTACCTTTTCCGTTGGATTGCCGGGCTTACCGGGTTGCTGCTGCTGGCCTCGACATCCCAGGCCCAGAACACGGCCGGCTAT
The DNA here is from genome assembly GCA_030853845.1 of Bacteroidota bacterium. Taxonomy (GTDB): domain Bacteria; phylum Bacteroidota; class Bacteroidia; order Cytophagales; family Hymenobacteraceae; genus Hymenobacter. The sequence continues at coordinate 6,400 of JALYUI010000323.1, forward strand.
GGCGACTGGCAGTTGCATCTACCCACCAACCACCCGTTGCGCCTGGCCGATGCCGGCGACCGGGTGTACGTGCGTACCGAAAATGCCTTCTATTTCCTCGATAAAAACCTGAATACCACCCAAGTGTTATCGCGCCGCGATGGGCTGAACGACGTGGCCGTAACGGCGTTGGCCTACGATTCGGTAACGCGGCAAACCGTGCTGGGTTATCTCAACGCCAACCTCGATATTATCCAGCCCAACGGCAGTGTGCGCAACCTGAATGATGTGCTGCGCAAGACGATTACCGGGGCTAAAATCATCAATCAAATTTCGATTGGGGCTGGCAAAGCCTTTCTCTCAACCACGTTTGGGCTGGTCGTGGTCGACCTCACCAAACTTGAAATCAGCGATACCTACAGTAATATTGGGCCGAGCGGGGCACTGGTCAATGTGTTCGATGCCACTGTGGCCAATGGCTACCTCTACGCGGCCACGTCGGCAGGCCTGTTGCGGGGGGCGCTCAGCAGCAATCTGCTCGACTACCGCAGTTGGACGCAGTACCTACCCGTGGCCCTAAACCCGGCGCAGCAGGTATATCGGTTTGTGGTGGCCGACGGCGACAAGGTGTATGCAACGGCCGCCAATGTGGTTTATGTATTCAACTCGGCGGGGGCGGGTACCTGGCAGCCGGTGGCCGGCTCGTATTCTTTGGAATTCCGCAACCTGCGCACTAGCAGCCTCGGTGTCTTTATTGCCGATGATAACGCGGGGGTACGCCGTATCGACCACAATGGCGTGGTGAGCACGGTGCTGCCTCCAACGGCGGGCACGTATACCGAGGATGCCGTCCGTTCGCGCGATGGTAGCTATTACGTGGCGAATTACCAGAACGGCTTGCTGCGCGTGCGGCCCGGCTCGGGCCAAGCCCCCGAATCTTTTGTGGCCAACGGCCCGCAAAGCAGCCTGGCTTTTGGCTTGCTGGCCGATGCCCGAACCAGCATTGTGGATGTGTTTACGGGAGGTTATTCTGAGCGCTACCAGCCCAGCGGCTTGCGGTCCGGCTTTTATGAGTTCGCCAACGGACAGTGGACCAACATTACCGCCGAGGCTTTCCCGAAAGCGTCGGACTATCCCAACCCCACCAGCCCAGTGCGCGGCACCCGCACGCCCGATGGGACGCTCTACGTGGCCAACTACGGCGGCGGCCTGCTCGAATGGCATGGCGTGGGCAATTTCCGGCAGTTTGGCCAGGGTACCCCGGGTGGCAGCCCGCTGCTGGGCACTTTTGGCGATGCCAACCGTATCGAAATTACCGATGTGGCCGCCACGCCCGATGGTAAGGTGTGGGTAGTGAACCGGCATTTGCAGCCCGGGCGCTCGGGCCTGTCGCTACTCGACCCCGCCACCACCACCTGGCAAACTGTGCCGTGGCAATCGGGCCTGGAAGCACTCGAACGCCTGGCCCAGGACGATAATGGGTACGTGTGGGCCTCGGTGTACCGCAAAACCGACCCCACGCGCGCGTCACAGGGCATCTTCGCTATCGACCCTACGGCGGCTAACTCCCCGCGCTTCTACACCACGGCCACCGGCCTGCCCGACAACCAGATTTACGAGCTGGCCAAAGACCGGCGCGGCTACATTTGGGCGGCTACTATCAAGGGTGTGGCCGTCTTCAACGACCCGAGTGGGCCGTTTACTTCCACGCTGGGATTCACGCAGCCCATTGTGCGGCGGGGCGAAGGCACGGGTTTCCCGGCACTGTTCACCGAGGCCGTGCGCGCCATTGCCATCGATGGCGGCGACCGCAAATGGTTCGGCACCGACCACGGCCTATGGCTCTTCAGCCCCGATGCCGACGAGGCCCTGCTGCACTTCACCACCGCCAATAGCCCCCTGCCCTCCGACCGCATCGTAGACGTGAAAGTGAACGACAGAACCGGCGAGGTGTGGGTAGCTACCGACGCAGGCGTGGTATCCTACCGCGGGGCCGCTACCGTCACCGAGGGGGAACCTCATTGCACGGCGGCTTTCCCCAACCCCGTGCGGCCCGATTTTCAGGGTACTGTCGGCATCAGCGGCCTGGCTAATAATGCGATTGTGAAAATTACTGATGTGGCCGGCCACCTCGTGTACGCCACCACCGCCGCCGGCGGCACCGTGACCTGGAACCTGACCATGCCCGACGGCCAGCGCGTACGCTCAGGCACCTACCTCGTGCTCAGCACCGATGCCGACGGCGGCAACGGCTGCGTTAGCAAGCTGGCGGTATTGAGCAGGTAGATACGTTGCTGGTTGCTGATTTCTAATTGCCACTTCTCAAACAGCAACTAGAAACCAGCAACTAGAAACCAGCAACTAGAAACCAGCAACTAGAAACGCATAGAAATGCTCATTAAAACCCGCGGCATCGTTCTCAGCTACCTGAAATACCGCGAAACCAGCATTATTGCCCGCATCTACACCGAGCGGCTGGGCGTGCAGAGCTACGTGGTGAATGGGGTACGCAAGGCCAAGCCGCCGGGCCGCATTGCCTTGTTTCAGCCCTTCACGCTGCTGGAGCTGGTGGCCTACGTGGCGCGTGGCAGCAGCGGCCTCACCCGGCTGTCGGAGTTTCGCTGTGCCGAGCCGTTTCAGACGCTGCCCTACGATGTGCGCAAGAGCAGCGTGGTGCTGCTGCTGTCGGAAGTAGTGGGCCGGGCCGTGCGGGAGGAAGAGCAGAACGAGCCGCTGTTTAATTTCCTGCATGACGCCATTCTGGCCTTCGACCAGCAGACAACTGGGTCGGAAAACTTCGCACTGGTTTTTCTACTCCAGCTGACCACCTACCTGGGCTTCGGCGTCAGCTCCGGCAACGAGCTCACCGACCAGGTAATTATGGCCGGCCACGCCGCTACCGCGCAAGGAGCCACCGGCCCGGCCATGCTACGCCTGCGCGAGTTCAATAGCTACTTCGATGAGCTGCTGCGCGACCCCGGCAGCAGCAGCATCCCCAACGGCCGCGTCCGCCACGAGCTGCTGAGCGTGCTCATCCGCTACTACCAGCTGCACATCGAGCAGATGGGCGAGATTCGCTCGCTGGATATCCTGTCGGAAGTGTTGAATTAGAGCGAGTATCGCAGCCTTGCAGTCTGCGAATCAACTGAATTGCGGACGGAAATCCCGCGCTACTTGATGTCAACCAATTCGACTTCGAACCGTAGCACGGCATTGGCTGGGATGTCGGCCCCGGCTCCGCGCGTGCCGTAGGCAAGCGGCGAGGGAATCAGCAGCACGGCTTTGCTGCCTTTGTTGAGCAGGGCAATGCCCTGGTCCCAGCCCGGAATAACCTGGCCCACGCCGAGCGTGAAGGCAAATGGGTCGTTGTTGCGCTTAGCGGTCGAGTCGAATTCCTTGCCGGTGGTGAGCACCGTGCCCCGGTAGAGTACGCGCACGGTCTGGCCCTGTTTGGCGGTGGGGCCGGTGCCCAGCTTTTTCAGAATGTAGTAGGTGCCGCCGGGCGTCTTTTTAGCCGTGGCGTGGTTCTTTTTCAGGTAGGCCTGAATGATGGCGTTGTCGGTGCCGAGCTGGTGGGCGGCGTGCTGGGCTTCCTTCTTCACCACTTCGGCTTGCAGCTGCTCCATGCGGGCCTTCATTTGTTCCATGGTGAGCAGCTCGCGGGCGCTGGCAAATACCAGCAGCGTGTTGCCGGCTTTCCTGATAAATGGCGGCACCGGTTGCTGAAACGTTTTAGCAAACACCGTATCAGCCGGAAAGCGGAATACGGCGCTGTCGCCGGGCAGCAGCAGGCCCAGGGCTTCTTCCAGCCCGCCAGGCACGGTCTTTTCGGGCAGGCCCACCGGCTGGGGCGTAGGCTGCATGCGGCGCGAGTTCATCAGCACCGAGTCGCGACCGGTCCGGAACTCCATGAATACGGTGAGCACCTGACCGGCGCGGCTGGCGTAAGGGGGGTCGGTAGGTGCCAGGGTACGGGGCTGATATTTGCCCGTTGCATCGGCTCGGAACAGGCGGTACTCGGTGCCGGAAGGCAGGCGGGAAAAAGGACCCGGAGTCTGTGCCCGGGCGGCCGGCAGGCCCATCACCAGGGCCAGCAGCGCACCCCACAAAAAATGTCGCATCAATAAAAAGCTAGGGTTGGAACAGAGAAAGGCAGGCCACTATTAACGCACGCTCACTACCACTACTTCGAAAACCAGTTCGGTATCGGGCGGCACAATATAGCGGCTGTCGTCGTCGGGGTCGCGCACGCCTTTGGCGGCGTAGCCCTGGGCGGCCGGAATCCAGATGCGCGCCCGGGAGCCCACGGGCAGCAGCAGCGTGGCCTCATCAAGCCCGGCAATCACTTCGTGTCGCCCCACCCGGAACTTGAGCATGCCGCCCTGCGCCGAGGAAGCATCGAAGATATGGCCGTCGGGCAGAAAGCCCGTGTAGCCCATCACCACGCGCTGCCCGGGCTGCGGCAGCGCCCCGGTGCCGCGCACATGAAACACGTAGCGCACCCCGCTGGCCGTGTGCTGCGTCACGAGTTGGGTCGTATCGGCCAGCGGCGGCGGGGGCGGCAGCGCCTGCGCCCCGGCGGCCGAAGCCACAAGTAGCAGCAGGCCCGGCAGCAACCGGCCGAAGCAGGGATACAACCAGCAAAACGCGCACATGGGCATGGGGTGAAATAATTACAGCACCTCGAGTACTTCCACGTCGAACAGCAGGGCCGCATCGGGCGGCACAATTGTGGCACTCGTGTTGGGGTCGACGGAGCCGCTGGCCCCATAAGCCAGGCGCGAGGGCAGCAGCAGCAGCTTCCGGTCGCCCTGGCGCATCAGCAATAATCCTTCGGAAAAGCCCGGTACCAGCCCGGTGCCCGCCGTGAAAACGGCGCAGCCGCAGGTAGAGTGGTTGTCGGCCGAGTTGTCGAAAATGGCCCCCTGCGGAAAACGCCCGTCGCCGTACGAAGCCGGGTAGTTCGTGGAGGGCGGGTGCGCGCCGCTGCTCAGGAAGCGCCCCACGTACTTAACGCGCACCTGCCGGCCCGTGGTCACGGGGGTGCCGGTGCCATTGGTGATGCTCACTACGTACAGGCCCGAGCTGGTGCGGGTAGCCTGATTGAGAAGATTATTGCGTTGCAGATAGTGCTGAATCGTGTCCTCATCGATTTGATTCAGCTGGTCCTGGTGTTCCTGGAGCTGCTTCTGGAGGGTGGTTTGCGAGTTGCAGCTCCACAGGGCCGGGGCCGTGAGCAGCAGGCAGCCGGCCAGCAGCCAATGGTGCACACGGAGCAGAGAAATTTTCATGAGGCAGTAGGCAATGGGCAAAAAATAATTCCGGCCAACGGGCGGC
>JALYUI010000347.1 GCA_030853845.1 Bacteroidota bacterium
GCCAGTTATTGGCGGGCCACTTTTGCTGGCGCTGGAATATATCCGGTTACCCTAAGCCGGTGCTCGTCGCGGCCGGCGGGGTTGAGAAGTTGTTGTGCAGCTGGCTGAGCTGCGACGGGGTGAGAATACGGCTGCACTCCTGCTCGAACTGGGCTTCGAGCTCGGTAGCTTTGGCCGCGCGGGTAGCTTCGTCGCTCCGGTAAGTCAGGTTGATGCTGTTCAGCTCGTCGAGGCGGGTGCGGTTCAGGGGCAGCAGCTTCAGAAACTGGCCTTCGTTCAGGTGCAGCCGGTTGGTCATTTCCCGGGTTAGCGCCAGGGCCTGTTCCGAAGGAGATTGCTGCACCGTGGGGTGTTCGGTCAAACGGTCGGCCATCTGGGCGCGCACCGATGCGGTGGCGCAGGCCAGCATGAGGGCGGTTGTTAAGGTAATCGACTTAAGCATATACCAATTTTTTAGTTGAATAGGACAAGTTTGTTTTCGGCTCCAAACCACTTATCCCCCGTCTAAAGTTTCGTAGTCTTCCTCTTTTTTTACATTTAATTTCACATTCATTTATATCACTTCCCGGCCCCACAAAAAAAGCGGCTCCTTTTTGGAGCCGCTTTTGGGAAAACCTGGAGTCCCCGATTCCTCAACTCTCCATTTCCGGCAGGCTTTGATGGTCTTCGCTTTTGTAATACTGCATGGCAATCAGCGAGGTGACCACGCCCGTCATCGTACCTAGTAAAATGATGCCCAGGCCGCCAATCAGCACGCCCATATCGGCCCCGAACAGGTCGCGGGCCTCAATCTGGCGTACCGCCTCCTTGCTGATGCCACCCAGCAGCCAGAAAAACGCCCCCAGCACCACCGAGGCCGTGAGCGCCGTAATAATGCCGGTACCAAACCCCTGAAAGTAAGTCAGGTGCGAGCCATAGACCTTCTTTAGGCGACGAATGGCCAGCACCACCCCCCCCACTAGCAGCACAATATCCAGGGCACCCGCTTCGAGCTTGCCCAGAAAACCGGCCAGCGCAGCTACGCCAGTATAAATAATGAGTACCAGGGCCGTAAGAAAACCCATTCGCATTGCATTATTTTCCGCAGTCAATTTTCGGTCGGTCATGGTTTTTCTGGAGTGAGGTGAGGAAGAAGCAGCCGAACGGCCACCAGAACGAGTTTTTAGGAACGTTGGGCAGCTAATTGAAGTTGCAACAAATTGCACCCCCGACGGACTAGGCTGCTGGCTGCTAACTATATTGCTAGTTAACATTTTTTCGGATAATGTCGGCCTCTTAAAATTTTGAATTCCGGCCCGCCGCCGGTTGCGTAAATTTGCCGCTGATTCCGCCGCGCCGGCGGAACCCTCGCGCGCTCAACCATTTTCACTTGAATGATATCCACCTCCAACGTTAGCCTGCGCTACGGCAAGCGCATTTTGTTCGAAGACGTTACCGTCAAATTCCTGCCTGGCAACTGCTACGGCCTCATTGGGGCCAACGGCGCGGGCAAGTCCACGTTCCTGAAAATCCTCTCCGGCGAGCTGGAACCCAACACCGGCTCGGTAGAAATGCCCGCCGGCCAGCGCCTGGCCGTGCTTAAGCAGAACCAGTTTGCCTTCGACGACCAGCAGGTGCTGCAAACCGTGATTCAGGGCCACCAGCGCCTGTGGGCGGTGATGAGCGAGAAGGACGCCCTCTACGCCAAGGCCGACTTTACCGATGCCGACGGCGAGCGCGCCGCTGTGCTCGAAGGCGAGTTTGCCGACCTCGAAGGCTGGAACGCCGACTACGAAGCCGCCGAGCTGCTCTCCGGCCTGGGCATTACCGAGGACAAGCACTACTCGGTGATGTCGGACCTCGGCGCGAGCGAGAAAGTGCGCGTGCTGCTGGCCCAGGCCCTGTTTGGCAACCCCGACGTGCTCCTGCTCGACGAACCAACCAACAACCTCGACGCCGAGAGCGTGCTCTGGCTCGAAAACTTCCTCGACAACTTCCAGAACACGGTGATTGTGGTGAGCCACGACCGTCACTTCCTCGACGCGGTGTGTAACTACATGGCCGACCTGGATTTTTCGAAAATCACCATGTATCCCGGCAACTACTCGTTCTGGTACGAGAGCAGCCAGCTGGCCCTGCGCCAGCGCCAGGACGTGAACAAGAAAACCGAAGACAAGCGCAAGGAGCTCGAAGAATTCGTGCGCCGCTTCTCGGCCAACGCCTCGAAATCGAAGCAGGCTACTTCGCGCCAGAAGCTGCTGCAAAAGCTCACGCTGGAGGAAATCAAGCCGTCGTCGCGCCGCTACCCCTACATCGCGTTCAAGCCCGAGCGCGAGCCCGGCAACCAGCTGCTGACCGTGGAAAACCTCAGCGCCAAAGTGGACGGCAAAACCGTGTTCAAAAACGTGAACCTGACCCTGGACAAGGGCGATAAGGTGGCCATCGTGGGCCGCGACGACCGGGCGGCTTCGCTTTTTTTCGACATTGTTTTCGGCGAAACCCCGCCCGCAACTGGCACGTTCCACTGGGGCACCACCATCACGCCCAGCTACTTCCCCAAGGAAAACAACGGCTTCTTCCAGTCGGGCGAATTGAACCTGGTGGACTGGCTTCGTCAATATTCGACCGACAAGGACGAGAGCTTTGTGCGCGGCTGGCTGGGCCGGATGCTGTTTTCGGGCGAGGAGTCGCAGAAAAAATCGAACGTGCTGAGCGGCGGCGAGAAAGTGCGCTGCATGCTTTCGAAAATGATGCTGGAAGGCGGCAACGTGCTGGTGCTCGACGACCCCACTAACCACCTCGACCTCGAATCTATTCAGGCCCTGAACAACGGCCTGCGCGATTATTCGGGAGCCATGCTCTTTGCCTCGCACGACCTGCAGTTCATCGATACGGTAGCCACGCGCATTATTGAGCTCACCCCCGGCGGCATTATCGACCGCCGCATGAACTACGAAGAATACCTGGCCGACGAAACCCTGAAGGCCCAGCGCCAGAAAATGTACCAGCTGGCTTAATCAATCGACGAAACAGGACTGAAAAATGAATAATTTTCCGGTTCTGCTCGTTTATACGGCCCGGGGCCAGTTGCTCCTCCATCTCACTTCGCCTTTTCGCATGAAACATTATCTGCTTCCCCTGCTGCTGGCGGCGGCCGCCAGCCTCACCACCCTGAGTGCCCAGGCCCAGGATAAACCCGTGCTCAACACCGCGCCTCCCGGCCCCCCACCGGCACCGCCTCGGCCTGTGGAGCCCGCGCCCGAACCAGTGCCGGCTCCGGATTCTGAAACGGCACCGGGGGTTCCGGGCGCTCAGCCAACAACCACAGCTCCGTCGGGACTGGATTTCCCTAACCGCGCGGCCACTAAGGCCGGCGGGGCGGAGGACCAGCCGCCAACCAAGAAATTTCTATACACCAATCTGGGTCTGGGTTTTTCATCCACCAGTGGCATCAGCAACTTCAACTTTAGCCTGGCCCCGGCCATTGGGTATCGAATTACCGACAAATTTGCTGTCGGCCCCGGCATTTCTTACGCATACAATAACTACTCGCTTTCGCCGCAGGGCTTCTACAACACCTACGGCGCTAATTATCCGACTCCCAACGGCAGCCTGACCGAGAGCGGGGCCAATAGCCTCGCCAGCAGCAGCCTGGGAGTGAAGGTGTTCGCGCAGTATATCGTATACAACGAGTTTTTCATTCATGGTGAATACGAGGTCACTAACGCCCAGTTGGCGGGCTACGACAGCCAGGGCTACTTGGTGAAACTCAACCGCCAGGTTACTTCCCCGCTGGCCGGCATTGGCTACCGCTCGAAGCTGGGCGACCGGGCGGCAGTCGATATCCTGGGCCTCTATAACTTTGGCAGCTCCGTTTTTTCCCTGTATCCGGGCTTGAATCTCCGGTTTTGCTTCTTGTTCGACATCGGCAAATAGCTGGTGTATAAAAACATAGAAAAGCCGCTCCGGAAATCCGGAGCGGCTTTTCTATGTTTTTAAGTTTAACCCGGCGGGTACTTAAACCGCGCTTCGGCCGCTGATAACGCGGAGCAGGATGGCAATGATGGCAATAACCAGCAGAATGTGGATGATGCCGCCGGTGAAGAAGCCCCCGAAGAAGCTAACTGCCCAGATGATGATGAGGATGACGGCGATGATATACAGGAGGTTGCCCATGATTGAAAGTGTGTGAAGGGGAGGTGAAAAAAGTGTAAGAAGTGTTTATGGGGCTTTGTACGGGGGATAATTCAAAAGGATATTAATTTTTAGAATTTTTTCCGTAACGCTAAACAAAATGGCAGTTCGACAACTGGCCTTAGCTTTGTGCCAGCTAGGCGAAATACTGGCTTTTTCTATCCCACCCACTCTTTTTCCGATACTTATGAACGTCGCCGTAATTGGCTCCGGCACCATGGGCAATGGCATTGCCCATGTTTTTGCCCAGCACGGATTTTCTGTCTCTCTGATAGATATTAACCAGCCGGCTCTCGACCGCGCTCTGGGCACCATCACCAAAAACCTCGACCGCCAGGTGGCCAAAGCGGCCCTTAGTGAAGACGACAAAGCAGCTACTATGGGCCGCTTGAAAACCTTCACGTCCATACAGGAAGGCGTGGCCGGTGTGGGCCTGGTGGTAGAGGCTGCCACTGAAAACGTGGACCTGAAACTCCAGATTTTCCGCGACCTCGACCAGTACGCGCCCGCTGATGCCATTCTGGCCTCGAATACCTCATCGATTTCCATCACTAAAATCGCGGCCGTTACCAAGCGCCCGCAACAGGTGATTGGTATGCACTTTATGAACCCGGTGCCGGTGATGAAGCTGGTGGAGGTGATTCGAGGCTACGCCACCTCCGATGGCGTGACGCAGCAAGTGATGGACTTGTCGCGCCAGCTGGGCAAAACGCCCACCGAGGTGAACGACTACCCCGGCTTCGTGGCCAACCGCATTCTGCTGCCCATGATTAATGAGGCCATCATCTCGCTGTTCGAAGGCGTGGCCGGCGTCGAAGAGATTGATACCGTTATGAAGCTGGGCATGGCCCACCCCATGGGGCCGCTGCAACTGGCCGACTTTATCGGGCTCGACGTGTGCCT
>JALYUI010000353.1 GCA_030853845.1 Bacteroidota bacterium
GCGCCATGGGGGGCGGCCTGGTGGCGCTACTGGCCCCCGGCAACCAGGTGCGCATGTACGGTGCGCGCCACACCGCCTACTCCCACCCGCCACTTGATTTTATGGGAGCGGTGCGCTTCGCTACCGATTATTACACCACGTTTCTGAGCCAGCCCACCCAGGTGCTGGTGCTGCTGCTGACGGCGGCGCTGCTCGGGCCGCTGCTGGTGCGGGCGCGGCACGGAAGGCCAGCTGGCTTCCATCTGCCGCTGGCGGCCGGGGTGAGCATTTTGCTGGTCGGCGGCGGGCTGGGCTTCCTGTTTTATGCGCTGGTGAACAAGAACCCGCCGCCGGGCCGCACCCAGAGCTTCCTGTGGCTGTGGCTGCTGGTGGGCTGGGTAGCGGTGCTGTGGGCCGCCGTGCCGGCGCAGGTGCCGGCCGCCGTGCGCCGGGCGCTGGCCGGGCTGCAACGGGCAGCAGCTGTGCTGGCATTTTTCTGGCTGGCCGTAAGTCTCGAACGCCCGGCCTGGACCGAATGGCTGCGCAGCGCCCCCGCCTGGCGCGCCCAGCACGAAGCCCGCTTTGCCCAGATGCGGGCGGCGGCCCGGGCCGGGCAGTCAACTACCACCCTGGCCCCCATCAGCGGTATCGTACCCCGGCGCGTGGCCATTATGGGCGAAACCCTGTTCTATAATCCCGAGCCCAACAATTCCGTTCAGCGTTCCAACAACGACCTCACGGCCCGCTGGTTCGGGCTCGACTCAGTCCGACTCTCGGCCCGGCCGGCCTACGAGGTGGGCCTGGGGCTTTAAGCCGGGTGAATTCGGTAATATTTTTTTTCAACTTTAACGTTTCTTCCCGATGGTTTCTTTTGTAGTAGCCGTGGCCGAAAACGGCATTATCGGCCGGAATGGCGAATTGCCCTGGGGCCGCCTGCCCGCCGACCTGCAGCACTTTAAGCGCCTCACCCTGGGCCACCCCGTGGTGATGGGCCGCAAAACCTTCGACAGCCTGGGCCGCGCCCTACCCAAGCGGCCCAATATCGTCGTCACGCGCCAAACCGGCTGGAGCGCCCCCGGCTGTGAAACTACGTCGTCGGTACTAGCCGCCCTGGCCCGCGCCGGCGAGCTCGACGAGGTAGTGTGCGTCATTGGCGGCGGCGAAATCTACCGCGAAGCCCTGCCGGCCGCCGACGTAGTTTATCTCACCGAAGTGCATCACGCCTTCGAAGGCGATGCCAGTTTCCCCGCCCTCAGCCCTACCGACTGGCGCGAGGAAACCCGCGAGCGCCATGAGGCCGACGAACAGCACGCTTACGCCTTCAGCTTCGTGACGCTACGGCGGCGCTGAGATGCAGCAAGGGTATGTTATGCTGACCGCAGGGAAGCACCTTATCACTGGCGAACGAGTCGGCCGTCATACCTCTCTACGGGCAGCCTAACAAATAAAAAGGGCCACCCAATACACCGGGCAGCCCTTTTTCAATTCACATAGTACAGTCCTAGCGCATGAGCACCAGCTTGCCCCAGTCGTTTTTAAACGCCTTGTCGCCGGCCGTGTCGCGGTGGCTGAAGCCGACGTTGTCGTCGTAGGCCACGCGGTAGAGGTAGGTGCCGTTGGCTAGGCGGTCGCCGTAGCCATCGGTGCCGTCCCAAGCGTAGTCGGTGATGTTGTTGCCCAGATGCAGCGGCCCCAACTCGTTCATGAAAATCTCGCGTACCACGCGCCCGGTCAGGCTCATAATCTGGATTTTCATGTTGCGCGGCAATTCATGGCCCGTCACTGTGAACACGAAGCGCGCCTTGCTGATAACCGGGTTTGGGTACGGGTACACGTTGGTGATGGTAGCCGCATTCACCACTTCAAACTTCAGCGTCACTTCCTGGGCAGCGGCGGCTGCGGCGTTGGGGTCGCGGCCCTGGGCGCGCAGCGTGTACACGCCGTCGGGCAGCGGGCCATTCTTAGCCGGCTCGAAGGTGAGGCGGGCCTGGCTGCCTTTGGTCGAATCAACGGCGAAGAGGATGTCGGCACCATTAAGCGGCACCAGGACCGGGTTGGCCTGCCCGGGCCGTTGCAGCGTCAGGGTAAAGGCGTCGCGCTTGGTGATGTGGCGCAGGGGGTCTTCGTCGCTCAGCTGCACCACGATAACCGGCTGCGACGACACCAGTTCGCCATTCAGAATGTAGCGGCCATCGATGGCCACGTCGAGCGTCGGCGGCACATTGTTATTGATGACGTTGAATTCGGGCAGAATCAGCTGATTATTAGTATAGTTCTGCTCGGGCTGGAGCTGCGGATTTTGCAGCTGCGGGTTTACCACAACTTCAATTGCCATCGGGCCATATAGGCCCTTGAGGTCGATGCTGACATTGATGGTAGCCGTTGCCCCAGGTGCTGGGGCAGGGGTTGAGATGTCAGGGAACGTGCGCAGTACTGAGCTGCCCGGTCGCCGCACCAGCACCCGTGTAAGCAGCGGCCCGTTGAATGTTTCGCTCGATACGTTCTTAAACTTCACCGGGAAGCTCACGATGCCCTTAAGATTGGCGCTGGTAGCCTGAGCCAGCAGTGTGGCCGCCGCGTAGGTGCTGGCCGGCACGGCATCGCGCAGCACCACGCCTTCGGGCAGGCCGCGCGAGGTAATGAGCCACTGCTTGAGTTGGGGCGGCACCCGGGTGATGGTATCCGACACCGACAGCTCCAACCGCAGGTACGGGTAGGTGGCGGCTGGCGCGGCTGTGCCCAGCGGCTGGCTGGCCGCCGTTACGCGGGGCAGCACCACCGTTTCGGCACCGTTGTTACCGATACCCACCACCCGCAGGGTATCGTGGCCGCCGGCCGTGCGAATCCGGATTTCATTGTAGAGGTTCAGCCACTCCTGCGCCGGCCCGATGCGGGTGGACAAAATACGCCCGTGCGCCCCCGGCCGCGTGAGCGCCGTGCGCAGCTCAATGCGCTGGTTGTAGGCCGCCGTGCCGGAGCTCCGGTCGGGGCCAACTTCACTAATAAGGCGGCCGGTGGTGGCCGTCAGCTTCTGGCCTACCAGGGCCAGGGGCTCGCCATCGGCCAGGGTGGTTATCAGCTGCGAGCCCAGCAGGCTTTGCAGCCGGTTTTTGAGGTAGGCCGGCAGCAACGAATAGCGCAGGCGGTTCATCGACACGGCCGCCACGTAGGCCCCGTTTGGCACCGCCCGCAGAAACGAATCGAGCCGCTGCTGCCGGGCCACGCTGTAGTTGAGGTTGTCGAGCGTATCGGCCCCGGTGGTAGAGAAGAAGTAGAAGCTGTTGGGTGCCTGGCCACACTTCTGGTATTTGGCGGGCATGGGCACCGGCCGCAACGTGAGGCTGTCGTATACGCCCAGCAGCAGGTTGGGCGAGCCCGTGCCACAGTAGTAGTTCACCGGCAGGTCCTGAGATTGCAGGTAGATGCCGCCCCCCGCCAGCGTGGCGAACTGCGCAGCACTGCGTGGCAGCCCGCCGCCAATGGTGCGCAGCACCAACGGGTCCGCAGTCCGCGTAAACGTCCACACGCCCGAGGGCACGCCCACATCGACGCCCAGGCGGGTATCGCGCTTAAACTGCCCGTAGTGGCTTTGCGACCACCCGCCCGGGCTGCCCGGAATCACCCGGAAGGAAGAAGTCACCCAGGAGTTGTCCTCGCCGGCGGCCGGCGTCTGGAAGCGGGCGCGCCAGTAGTAGACCACGCTGTCGCGGCCGCTCACCGTGGGCAGCACGGGCTGCCATTCGGCCAGTACGCTGCCCGTAACGGTGGCCCGCACCGAGTTCACGGGAAATGCCGGGTCGGGGCTCAGCTCGAACTCATAGCCGCGCGACACCTCGTTGGGGTTGTTCGACTGGATAGTGAGTGTAGGCGTAGCGGTAGCCACAATGGCAAACTCCGTTGGGTTCACCACGGCCACGCCCCCAGTCAGGAAAGCAAAGTCAATCTGGGCCTCGTTGTTGTTTTCGTTCGATTCCGCAATGCGGTTGTCGTAGTCCAGCTTCACAATGAAGGTAGTGGTGCCCCCCATGTCCTTGAAGGCGTTGCGCACCGTCAGCGCATAGGTAGTATCCGGCTTCCACGACTGGCGTACTGGGAAAATGGTGGTGTCGTTCGCAAAACCGCTGCGGCGTTGAACAACCCTGATTCTCAACGGCTCATAGGTCACTTTGCCCGGGTTGGATACGCCCACGTTCACCACCAGATTGGGCGAGTCGGCCTTCACCGGGCCTTGGTTGGGCACGGGTACAACCGCGAGAGTATTGTTGCTGGCAATAAAATCGGGCAGCGGCGGCGAGTAAATGGCAATGGTAGGGTCGCCCTGCCAGTTGCGGGTTAGCAGCTGCTCGATACCAGAGCTTCCCTGAAAAAAACCAGTGCTTTGCAGGCGACGGACTAGCTCATCGTGCACTACGGTTACGGGTTTGCCATACCAGTTGGGGTCATTAAATAGCAGCTTGTGCAGCGAATCCAGCTCACTTGCCAACTCCAAGGGAAAACCAAAACCTGATTCGGCCAGCGAACCAATAGCTCCTTTCTGGTCGGCAAAGAGGAAATCTTCCACAATTGTATAGCCGGCCGTGAACGTGGCGTTGGCCGCGCAGCCATTCAGTATCAGGACCGGATATCGTCCCGTATTTGCATACGTTGGCTCGGTTGAAGGGGCACCGAAATCGAGCGTTAGCCGGTTGCTGCTGGCATGGCCAAAGTAATCAATCACTGATAATCCCGCATTTAGTTCTGCCGCGATATTTACTGACACAGGTAAATCGGAAGATTTTAACTCGGTTTTTACTACTTTGCCGCCCCATAGAGGGCGCTCAATGCGCGTCTTAACGGTATTCAGGGTAGCGAGGAAAAATGGGGCATCAGGGATTGGCGTAACCTTGCCACCAACTAGGTGCAACACATTTTTGCGCCAGGGGGCCGGCCCCAGCGAGTCGTAGGTGCGCATCTTGTTCAGGTAATTCATTACCTGACGGGGCGTAGTTGCCGTGAGGCGACCAGTGTGCAGCTTCGCCACCCAATTATTGTTGGCATAATCGGCCGTGAGCAGGTTATCCGACACCGAGCGGCTACTCGTGGGCACCAGGTCGAGGCCCAATTCGCCTGCGTTGCGATAATACGTGTAGCGGGGGGCACCTAACACGGGCTCGCTCGGGACGATGCCCTTGCCCAGCAGCAGCAGGTAGCGGTTGG
>JALYUI010000354.1 GCA_030853845.1 Bacteroidota bacterium
AGTTAGATTACTGCTGCGGTAGAGATGCTTCGACTCCGCTCCGCTGCGCTCAGCATGACGTTCCTCCGGGGCGTTCCAAATCAGAATTTCTCCGGTTTCAGCAGCACGTAGCTGAGGTAGCCAAACGTGGCGATGGAGAGGAAAAGCAGGGCGAGCATCATGGCGCGGGCAGGGTTAGATATTGTCGAAAAAATCGACCGATTTGTAGAAGAGCCAGAAGCAGCCGAGGCCGGCTATGTACAGAATCGGGATGAAAAGCAGGGGAGCCATATCGGGGTTGAATGATTGGGTTGCCCGGACCCTTACCAAAGCAGGCCCGGGTTTCTTAACGGGCCGTTATTTTATTTCAACCATTTGATATTCAGTTAATAAATTCTTATTCCAACAATCCTCAGATTCTCCCAAATGCAAAAAAACGGGTCATTCTGACCCGGTGCGGCGGTCAGAATAACCCGGTCTGTGGTCGACCTCCCTGGCAACCTCACCCCTGACCCTCTCTCCAAAAAAGAGGGGCACCGGGTTTGCTTTTCGTGGATTTCACCTCATAAAAAGAGCCCAGCGCAATGCGCTGGGCTCTTTTCGTTTTTACGCTTGGGCATTTCCGGTGCCCCCTCTTTTTTGGAGAAGGGGTGAGGTTGACGGGGGAGGGCGGCCCGCTACAGCCCGTATTCCTGAACCTTGCGGTAGAGCGTTTTGGTGCCAATGCCGAGCTGGCGGGCGGCTTCCGTCTTGTTGCCGCCGGTGTCGAGCAGTACCTGCCGAATCTGGCGTTTTTCCTGGGTGCGCAGGGTGCGGTCGGTGGTTTCGTCGAGGCCGGGGGCGGGCGTCAGGTGGTGGAATTCGGGCGGCAGGTCGTCCACAGTCAGGGTGTCGCCGTCGGCCAGGATGGCGGCGCGCTCCAGCACGTTTTTCAGCTCGCGCACATTGCCGCGCCAGTCGTGGGCGCGCAGCTGGGCCAGCACGTCGGGCTCGAGGCCGCGCAGGCGGCGGCGCAGCTTGGCGGCAAAGAATTGCAGGAAATAGTTGGCCAACTCGGGCACGTCGTCGCGGCGCTCGTTCAGGCCCGGCACGGGCACCGTGAACACAGCCAGACGATAATAGAGGTCGGGGCGGAAATGGCCGGCTTCGGCTTCCTGGCGCAGGTTGCGGTTGGTGGCGGCCACAATGCGCACATCCACGCTCGTGGGCCGGGTATCGCCCAGCTTGGTAAACTGGCGCGTTTCCAGCACACGCAGGAATTTGGCCTGCACGTTCAGCTCCAGCTCCCCGATTTCATCCAGAAAAATGGTGCCGCCGCTGGCTTCTTCCAGTAAACCCTTTTTATCGGCCAGCGCGCCCGTGAAAGCTCCCTTGCGATAGCCAAACAGTTCTGACTCCAGCAAATCGCGCGGAAAGGCCGAGCAGTTCACCGCCACAAACGGCTTATTGCGGCGCGGACTGGCCTGGTGGATGGCCTGGGCAAACAGCTCCTTGCCCGCGCCGGTGGGGCCTTCCAGCAGCACGGTGCTGTCGGTGGGGGCGGCGCGCAGGGCCAGCTTTTTGGCCTGTTCCAGCGCGGCCGAGTGCCCAATCATCGAATCGAAATCATACTGCGCCCCAACCTTTTTCTCCAAATCGGCCACGCGGCGCTGGAGGCGGGCCTTTTCGGCGGCGCGGTCCACTACCACGATGAGCTGGTCGTCGGAATCGCCCTTGGTGAGGTAGTCGAAGGCCCCTTCCTTCATGGCCCGCACGCCATCCGGAATGGTGCCGTAGGCCGTCATCAGCACCATTTCGGCCAGCGGGGCGAGGGCTTTGTAGCGGGGTAACAGGTCGAGGCCGCGGCCGTCGGGCAGCTTCACGTCGCTCAGCACGACAAGGATTTCGGCGGCGTATTCACGCAGGATTTCGAGGCCGCGCAGGGCATCGGGAGCCTGGCGCACAAGGTAGCCTTCCAGCTCCAGGGTGCGGGCCACGGCCTGGCGCAGCATGGCTTCGTCGTCGATGAGCAGAATGGTACCGTGGGGCATGGGCGCAGGCAAAAGAGGCGCGTAAAGTACGGTTGCCCGGGCCTTGCGCGCCCTACCAGCAGGTCGAAGCAGCTCCGCTGCTGCACCCGGCTTGTTGGCCGAAGTGCGAAAAACATCGCACCACCGTTTTTTTGCCGCTCAGCGCAGTGTGTTCAGCAGGAGCATCAACGGTCTTCTTTACCATTGAACGCCCGCTCCAGCAGCACCTCCCCTACATGCCGTGCAGCTTGCGGGTGAAGTCGCCGTACATCACCCAGTCTTCCCAGCGCTTGCGATAGGGGGCCACGTTGCGGCGCAGGTATTTCTCAATCATGAGGCCGGCGGCGGGGGCGGCGCTGGTGCCCCCGAAACCCGAGTTCTCGATGAACACGGCAATGGCAATTTTGGGATTGTTGGCCGGGGCGAAGGCGGCGAAGGTGGCGTGGTCGAAGCCGTGGGGGTTCTGCACGGTGCCGGTTTTGCCGGCCACCGAAATGCCGAATTCGGCCAGCGAGGCCAGGTTACCGGTGCCGCCGTCGCCATCCACCACCGCCTGCATACCCGGAATGATGTATTTGAACAGCGTGGTATCGACGGCGGTATAGTGCCGCTGGCGGAACTGCGGCAGCGGGCCGCCCGGGCCAATGCTGCGCACGAAATGCGGCGTGATGTACCAGCCCCGGTTGGCAATGGTGGCCAGCACATTGGCCATTTGCAGGCCCGTGATGCCGATTTCGCCCTGCCCGATAGCCAGCGAGTACACGTTGCGGAAGCTCCAGCGCTGCTGCCGGTTGCGCTTCTTGTCGAAAAATTTCTGGTCGTAGAACTCGGGCGACGGAATCAGGCCGCGCTTTTCCTGGCTCATATCCACGCCCAGCTTTTCGCCCAGGCCGAAGGATTTCACCATTTTCTGCCACTGGCCCAGGCCAATGTGGGCGTCGTCGTACTTGTTGTTGGCCTGCCCGCGCACCACGGCCGCCCGCAGCACCTGGTAGAAGTAGGGGTTGCAGCTTTGCTTAATGGCAATGGTTACGTTGCGGGGCGGCTCGTGGCGGTGGGTGCAGCGCACCAGCTTCTGGTTGCACTCGAAACCGGTGCTGGGCGTGACGACGCCCAGCTGCAAAGCCACCAGCTCATTCACCAACTTAAACACTGAGCCGGGCGGGTAGGTCGCCATCAGCGGGCGGTCGAACAGCGGCCGGTCGGGGTTATTCAGTAGGGCCATGTAGCGGTTGC